>NZ_JBWKXQ010000044.1:0-52402 GCF_059423125.1 Variovorax sp. GW531-E2
GGTGTCGGGGGCGCGGGGGCCGAGGGAACAGCCGGCAAGCGTTGCTACGATCGCAAGCCCGACCAGCCACTGGAGTCCATTTCTCATGGGTTTGATTCTGCTTGAAGCCCTCGCCGCGGGACTCGTCCTGATCTTGATCATCTGGTGGACCATGTTTTCCGGGCGTAACAAGGGTGAATTGCATGACGACCCCGACGCCGAGCGTGAGGACAAGGATTCGCCGCCCAAAGTGTGAATTGCTCGTGTAGCCACACGGCGCGGCCCACTGTCGGACAAGCACCCCATTGCTACAACTTTAGTAGCAATCATCGCAGCATTCACGGGCGATGGCGAAAGTTTTCTTATTTTCCGTAGGGCTTTGAGCACGTACCATCGCATACCCGCCGGGGGCTAAGCTGTGGCCCGCTTGATTCAACCTTGAAAGGGATCGCCATGAAAAAGTTCGTT
Organism: Variovorax sp. GW531-E2; assembly: GCF_059423125.1. Taxonomy (NCBI): domain Bacteria; kingdom Pseudomonadati; phylum Pseudomonadota; class Betaproteobacteria; order Burkholderiales; family Comamonadaceae; genus Variovorax; species Variovorax sp. GW531-E2. The sequence continues at coordinate 448 of NZ_JBWKXQ010000044.1, forward strand.
CTTGCAACCACCGCAGCTGCCCTCGTTTTGTCCGGCTGTGCCGGCGGAATGACTGACACCCAGCGCAACACCGGCATCGGTGCCGGCATCGGCGCGCTCGGCGGCGCCGCCATCGGCTCGGCCACCGGCGGTAACCGCGGTGCCATCGGCACGGGCGCGGTGGTCGGCGCGGCGGCCGGCGCGCTCGGCGGCTACCTGTGGTCGCAGCGCATGGAAAACCAGAAGCGCCAGATGGAAGCCGCCACCCAGGGCACCGGCGTGGCCGTGACGCAGACGGCCAACAACGAGCTCAAGCTCGCCATTCCGAGCGACGTGTCGTTCGACGTGGGCCGCTCCAACATCAAGTCGAACTTCGCGCCCGTGCTCGACCAGTTCGCCAACGGCCTGCGCAACAACCCGAACGCCGAGGTGCGCATCATCGGCCACACCGACAGCACCGGCTCCGACGCCATCAACAACCCGCTGTCGGTAGACCGCGCCGCCAGCACGCGCGACTACCTGGTGGCGCGCGGCGTGAGCGCCGCGGCGTTCCGCATCGAAGGCCGCGGCTCGCACGAGCCGGTGGCCGACAACAACAGCGACGCCGGCCGGGCACAGAACCGCCGCGTCGAGATCTACGTGGGCGAGCGCGCACAGCGCGGCTGATCGCCGCCCCACCGGGAAACCGGCCGCCCTATCGAACGGCCGGTTCCCGCTTCAGTTTTCATTGGTCCAAGCAGAGGGAAAATTCATGAGGAAGTTTGTTGTGTCTAGCGCGGCCCTGGCCGCTGTGTTGTTCATCGCGGGGTGCGCATCGTCGACCCCGCCGGCCGAAGCACCGGCCGCACAGCAGGCCGCACCGGCCAACAGCTGGACCGCCCGACTGGACGCGCTGAAGGCCGAGCTCGAAAGCTCCACCAAGGGCACCGGCGTGGTGATCTCGCAGACCGCCGACAACCAGCTTCACGTCGTGATTCCGAATGAACTCTCGTTCGACACCGGCCGCGCCAACGTCAAGCGCAACCTCGCGCAGGTGCTGGACAAGGTCGCCGAAGGCCTGAAGAGCGCCACCACCGCCAGCCTGCGCGTGGTCGGCCACACCGACAGCACGGGCAGCGAGGAAGGAAACGAACGCCTCTCGGTGAGCCGCGCCGACAGCGTGCGCAACCACCTGGTGGGCCGCGGCGTGTCGACCACGGTGATCACCACCGACGGCCGCGGCTCGCGCGAGCCGCTGGCGGACAACGGCACGGCCGCCGGCCGCGCGCAGAACCGCCGCGTCGAAATCTTCGTCGCCGAGAAGATCTGAGCGCAGGTGCTGCGCGCACCCCGCGCGGCACCGTCAGGAAATCCCGCATGAGGGCTCGGCACCGCCGGCCCTAACATCGCGCGGCCTGCACGCGGCGCGCGCACCGCGCGCCGGGCGGACACGAGAGGAAACTCCGATGAACGCCATCGCGCCGGCCCCATCGAGCGTCGCATCCCGCTTTGCCCCGGACATCATTGCCGCGGGCACTGGCGCGCAACCGCAGTACCTCGTGACCGGCGGCGACCAGCTGTTCGCCGCCCGCTGGCAGCAGGACGCGTGCTGGCTGCCCTTTCACGGCGCGGCGCACCATGTGCTGGTGCTGCACGAGAACGGCAGCACGGCGGTGCGCAAGTACGAGCGCGGCAAGCTCGTCGCCTCGCGCTCGCGGTTGGGCAGCGTGAGCTTCATTCCCTGCGACGGCACCGAATGGGAAATCGGCGGGCGCTGCGGCGTGGTGCACCTGTACATCGGGCAGGCGCTGATCGCGCGCGTCGCCGCCGAGGAAGGCCTCGGGCCGGCGGTGGAGATCGACCCCTTCTTCGCGATCCGCGACCCGTGGCTGCAGGGCTTCTTCCAGATGCTGGTGAGCGAGGTGGAGCTGTACGGCAGCGTGCCCGCAAGCCCCGATTCGCTGCTGCTCTCGCAGAGCCAGCACCTGCTGGCCCACCACCTCGTGCGGCGCCACTGCGCACCGGGGCGCGGTGCGCCGCCGCGCGCGGAGGGCGCGCGCCGGCAGCCGGTCCTGACGCCGCGGCAGCTGCGCCGCGTGACCGAGCACATCGACGCGCACCTGGCCACGCCGCTGGGCCTGGCCGACCTGGCGGGGCTGGTGCACCTGTCGCAGGACCACTTCATCCGCAGCTTCAAGGCGGCCAGCGGCATGGCGCCCTACCAGTACCTGCTGCGCCGCCGCCTGGAAGGCGCCGCCGAACTGCTGCGCACCAGCGACCTGCCCGTCGAGGCCGTGGCCGCGCGCATGGGCTTCGGCAGCGCCGCGTACTTCTCGACGCGCTTCCGCGCCTTCCTCGGCGCGGCGCCAAGCGCCTACCGCCGCATGCGCTGAACCGCGCAACAACTTGCGCAAAAGCGCGCCGCTTTCGACATCCCGTGCTTCGTTCGGGCCAACATGCCATGGCGTGGGAAGCCGCTCCTAGACTGGCTTCGCAGGCCGATCCCGGCCGCATCACCCACGGAGACACCATGACCCTGACCGCCCTGAAAGCCACGCCGCCCGCCAGCGCCGCCCACGCGCGCATCACGCTGCCGTACCCGCATTTCCAGAAGCTCGACAACTATCCGTGGAAGCCATGGGTCATGCCCGGCGTGGCCTACAAGCTGCTGAGCATCAACCGGCGCAGCGGCGGCTTCACCTGCCTGCTGAAGGTCGATCCCGGCACCGAGGCGCCGGTGCACCACCACCTGGGCGCCATCGAGGTGATCGTGCTCGAGGGCGACATCTACTACGAGCGCAACGACATCGGCCGCCCGGGCGACTACATGCACGAGCCCGCCGGCGACATCCACCAGCCGCGCTCCGACGGCGGCTGCGTGCTGTTCTGCGTGTTCGAGGGCGCCATCGCCGGGCTGGGCGAGGACGGCAACGTCGTCGGCATCGTCGACGGCCGCAGCATGCTGGAGATGGCCACGCGCGACGGCGCGGCGCAGCACGTGCACAGCTGAGGCCCGACCTGCGGTGCGGGCTAGAGGTCGCGCAGGCGGTTGGCCAGCTCCACCGCCGACTTCACTTCCATCTTCTCGAACACGCGCGCCCGGTGGACCTCCACCGTGCGCACGCTGATCGCGAGCTGGTCGGCGATGAGCTTGTTCGGCAGGCCCTCGACCACGAGGCGCATCACGTCGCGCTCGCGGTCGGTCAGCTCGGCGATGCGGTCGGCCAGGCCGCGGCGCACGCGCTGCACCTCGAGCGCGCGCTGCGACATGCCCAGCGCCTGCTCGATGCGGTCGACCAGCGCGTTGTCCGAGAACGGCTTCTCGCAGAAGTCGAAGGCCCCGCGCTTGACCGCCTCGACGGCGGTGGGCACGTCGGCATGGCCGGTCAGGAAGATCACGGGCATCTCGGCCAGCAGGCCGCGCTCGGCCAGCCGGTCGAACAGCACCAGCCCGCTCATGCCAGGCATGCGCACGTCCAGCAGCAGGCAGCGCGGCTGGTCGGGCAGCGGCGCCTCGTCCAGGTACTGCTCGAAGGCCTCGGCGCTGCCGAAGTGCTCGCTGGCCAGGCGGCGCGAACGCAGCAGCCAGGCCAGCGCCTCGCGCACGCTGGCGTCGTCGTCCACGATAAAGATCAAGCCATCGATCAGCGGTTGCATGCCATGAGGTCCAGCGGAACAGAGAAAACGAAGAAGAAGAAAAAGGCGGCTATCCCGCAGCCGGGAGCGTAAACCTGAAGACGGTGCCCCGGGGACGGTTGGGCTCGAACATCAGCGCGCCGCCATGTTGCTCCACCACGGTGCGGCACAGGCTCAGGCCCAGACCCATGCCGTCGGGGCGCGTGGTGAAGAAGGGTGTGAACAGGCGCGCCGCCACCTCCTCGCTGATGCCGCAGCCCAGGTCGGCCACGGAGAACTCGAGCCAGCGCCGGCCGTCGGCCGGCACGGTGGCGCCCACCGGCAGGGCGCGCGCCACGCGCAGGCGCAGCACGCGGCTGCCGGGCGCGTGGTCGGCGCCGTCCATGGCCTGCATGGCGTTGCGCGCCAGGTTCAGCAGCACCTGCTCGACCAGCGTGCGGTCGCACACCACGGCGGGCAGGCGCTCTTCGCACACGATCTCGATCGTCACGTCGAGCTTGCGCGCCTGCAGCCGCACCAGCGGCAGCACGGCGTCGATCAGCGCCTGCGGCGCCACGGCCTCGCGCATGCGGTCGCGCCGGCGCACGAAGTCGTGCACGCTGCGGATCACCTGGCCCGCGCGGTCGGCCTGCTCGGCGATGCGCTTCACGGCCATGGCCACCTCGGCCTGCTCGCCGCGCGCCTCGGGCCCGATCAGGTTGAGCGAGCCGGTGGCGTAGCTGGCGATGGCGGCCAGCGGCTGGGTGAGCTCGTGGCTCAGCAGCGAGGCCATCTCGCCCACGGTGGCCAGGCGCGCGCTGGCCTGCAGGCGCTCCTGGCTGGCGCGCGAGAGTTCCTCGACGCGGCGCTGCTCGCTCACGTCGATGAAGGCGCTCATCCAGCCGGTCTGCACCTTGTGCGCGTTGATCAGCGGCGCCTCGAAGATGAGCACCGGAAAGCGCGTGCCGTCCTTGCGCATGAAGACCGACTCGAAGCCCTCGCGCGGCGGCAGGCCGCCCGCGAAGCGGCGCGTCTGGCGCAGGTGGTACTCGTGCGCCAGCTCGGTCGGCCAGTAGGGCGCCTCGACGCTGTCGGCCATGAGCTCTTCGGGCGTGAAGCCGACCATCTCGCAGAAGGCCGGGTTGACGTAGGTGATGCGCCCCTGCAGGTCGCGCGCGCGCAGGCCGGTGATGACCGAGTCTTCCATCGCCTTGCGAAAGGCCAGCGCGTCGGCCAGGTCGCGCTCGGCGCGCAGGCGGCGGCGGGTGTCGCGCGCCAGCAGGACGAGCACCGACACGAGCGCGATCGAGATCGCCGTGACCAGCGCCGTGAGCATGTTCGGGAACAGGTCGGGCGCGGCGCGCCAGCCGTCCACGCGCAGCATGAGCGAGGCGCCCGGCAGGTCGATGCGCTGCTGCGAGGTGAACACGCGCGTGCCGATGCGCCGCGAGGTGCCCAGCGCCACCAGCCGCGTGCCGTCGGCCTCGGTGAAGGCGACCTCCTGCCCGCGCGTGAGCGTGGGGCCGACCAGCTCGACCAGCGTGTCGCGCAGCGAATAGCTGGCCACCAGGTAGTCGCCGGCGTCCATCGGCAGGCACAGCTCCATCACCTCGACGCCGCCGCCGCCGGCCACGGGCACGTAGTGGCTGGGCGAGTAGGCGGGCGCGCCGGCCTTGCGCGCAGTGGCGCAGGCCTGCGCCACGTCGGCCTGCGCGGGACCGCGGTTGCTTTCTTCGAGGATGCGCGTGCGGTAGGGCGTGTTCACAGCTTCGATGGGTTGCAGCTGCGCATCGCGCCATTCGAGCCGCAGCCATTCGCGGTGCTCGCGCAGCTGCGCCGCCGCGCGGTCGGCCCAGTGCGTGCGCTCCATGCCCGGCGCGAGCGTGGCGCGCAGGCTCTGGGCGTTGCGCTGCAGGCCGCTGCGCAGGTCGACGACGGCGTCGGCGGTGTCGCGCTCGAGCGCGGCCTGCACCTGCTCGACCTCGTGCCGACCGGCCAGCCACACGACGGTGACCAGCAGCGCCGACACCAGCACCGCCAGCAGCAGCCACAGAAACCAGCGCTTCCACAGCGAGCGCAGGCGCGCGAAGGCGATGCCCCATCCCCGGCGCTGCGGCTGCTGTTGCGGCGGCGGCGGTGCAGGAACGTCGAGCGCCTCGTCGGCCATCGTCAGGCGAGCACGCGGTGCGACAGCGCGGGCAGCTGGGCGCGCGTGCGCTCGACCTGCCGGGCGTCGAGGTCGAACAGCACCACGCCCTCTTCGGCAGCCTGCTGCGCGACCACCGTGCCCCAGGGGTCGATGACCAGCGACTGGCCCCAGGTCTGGCGGCCGTTCTCGTGCGTGCCGCCCTGCGCGGGTGCGACCACCCAGGCCAGGTTCTCGATGGCGCGGGCGCGCAGCAGCACCTCCCAGTGGGCAGCGCCTGTCGTGCGCGTGAAGGCGCTGGGCACCAACAGCAGGTCGGCGCCCTGCCCCGCCAGCGCGCGGTACAGCTCGGGAAAGCGCAGGTCGTAGCACACGCTCATGCCCACGCGCCAGGCGTGGCCGTCGCGCGAGGGCAGCTCGAACACCACGGGCTGCGCGCCGGGTGCGATGACGCGGCGCTCGTCGTAGCGCTCGGTGCCGTTGTCGAAGAAGAACAGGTGGATCTTGTCGTAGCGCGCCACGCACTTTCCTTCGGGCGAGAAGGCCAGCGAGCTGTTGAAGACGTGGTCGGCGTCGTCGCTCTCGATGGGCAGCGTGCCGCCCACGATCCACAGGCCGAATTCGCGCGCCGCATCGGCCAGAAAGCCCTGCACCGTGCCGGCGCCGGCGGTTTCGCGCAGGCCGAGCTTGTCGGTGTCGCGCGCGCCCATCATGCAGAAATACTCGGGCAGCACCGCGAGCTCGGCGCCGTCGCGCGCCGCCTGCCCGAGCAGCGCATGGGCGCGCACGAGGTTGGCTTCGCGGGCGATGGCGGACACCATCTGGATGGCTGCGACTTTCATTGCGTGGTCTCCGTTTTCTTGCCTTCGCTGGCGCCCGTGGATGTCGATCCACCCGGCAGGCCGGGCAGCAGCTGCAGCGAGCGCGGCACCTTGGCGATCTTGGGGTCGGCCCAGGTGCCTTCGACGTGGAACTCCTGCGTGGCGGCCGCCGCGAGCGGCTTGCTCAGCACCCACTGCGCGAGGAAGGTGCCCAGGCCGATGGCCGGGTTGATGGCGGTGGCCACCAGCGCGGCCGTGCCGGCGTTGATTTCGGGCACCACCACCACGCGCAGGTTCTGCGTCTCGCGCACGATGTCGGCCGAGCCGTCCATGAGCGCGGCGGCGTTCACGCCCTTCATCTGCAGGTTGTTGGTGCTGGCGATGCCCTTGTTGATCTTCGCGTCGCCACGGATGAAGTCGAAGGCGAAGCCCTGGCTGAACACGTCGCGGAAATCGAGCGTGAGCCGGCGCGGCAGCGCCTGCAGGCTCAGCACGCCCAGCAGCTTGGCCAGGCCCGGGTCGGCCTTGAGAAACTGACCCTGCTCCACGTCGACCTGCAACTGGCCGCCCAGGCTCGGGTAGTCGAGCGAGAACGGCGAGCCGCGCCAGTTCACCTCGCCCTCGAGCCGCCCCTTGCCGCGGCGCAGCACGCCGGGCATGCCGAAGCGCGTGAGCAGGTCGCCGGCGTCGGCGATGTCGAGCTTGAAGTTCATGGCCGTGGTGCGGCGCTGGCCGGCGCTTGCGCCGCCGCCCGCCGGCGCGGCCCAGGTGCCCTTGGCGGTGAAGGTGGCCTCGGGCACGCTGAACGCGAGCTTGTTGAGCAGCCATTCGCGCCCGCCGCGGTTGACGGCGTCGATCTCGGCGCGGCCCAGGCGCTTGCCGAGCAGTTCGAAGTCGTCGACCACGATGTCCAGCGCCGGCAGGGTGCCGGGTTGCTCGTCGAGCAGGGTCTCGACCTGCGTGGCCTCGGCCGGCGCGATCTTCAGGCGCGCGAGCCGCGCATAGAGCCGGCCGGCCTGGCTGTGGCTGTACTCGGCGTAGCCGCTGAGCTCGGAGGCGTCGACGTTGGCGCGCCACAGCGCGCCTTCGCGCGTGCCGCCGAGCACCACGTTGTGCAGGGTGCGCCCCGCGATGCCCAGCTGCTGCGCGCGCACCGCGATGCGCGTGGGCAGGTAGGCCAGGTCGGGATCGTCGGCGCGCTCGCCGCCGCCGACCACCGCGGCGGTGCCCACCAGCGTCTGCCAGGCGCCCATGTCGAGCTTGGCGACGTTGACGTTGGCGAACACGCCGCGGTCGGGCGGCAGCGCCGTCTCGCCGGGCGCCAGCCCGATGCCGATGCCGCCGCGCAGCACATGCGCCTGGCCGTTGGCCGACAGCTCGCGCACGTACTGCACCGAGCCGACGCGGCCGAGCTCGAGCGTCAGCTGGTCCTGCGTGGCGCGGCGGGCGTCGCGCGCCAGCACCTTCTTCTCGATGCGCAGCGGCATCAGCTCTTCGGCCGTCTTGACCAGCGGCGTGGGCAGCGCCAGCGCCAGCCCCTGCAGGCTGCTGGTGAGCGAGAACTCGGGCGTGTCGTCGCGCATCGAGAAGGTGGCGGCGTAGGGCGTGCTGCCGGTGGCGTGCTTGGCCAGGCGCGCGAGCCAGTCGACCTCGCGCGCGCCGCGCAGGCCTTCGGCACTGGCCGTGCCCTGCGCCTTCAGCGCCAGTTCGCGCTGCGGCCCGCTGAAGCGGCCCTTGCCTTCGACGCGCACCTCGCCGCCCAGCAGGCGGGCCTGCACGCCGGCCAGCGAGAAGCCGGTGTCGGTGAAGCTGAGCGTGCCGCGCGCCTGCGTGAACGGCGGCGCCTCGGGCACCACCTGCAGCTCGTTGTCGGCCAGCGTCACGGTGGCCTGCACCTTGGTGCTGTCGACGTTTTCCAGCGGGAGGTCCAGGCGCAGCTTGTAGTCGGCCGAGCCGGTGGCGCGCGCGCGCTGCAGGAAGGGCCCGGCCTCGCCGGCCAGCGGCGCGCCGGCGCGCAGCACCTCGCCCAGCGGCCCCTTGGCCTGCGCATCGACGCGCAGCAGCGCGGCGTGGTGCGACATGTCGGCGATCTGCGCCTCGGCCTTCGTGACCTCGACGCCGGGCGCGCCCGCAATGCGCCCGCGCGCATTGCGCACCAGCATGCCCGCGCGCTCGAACACCAGCTCGCCCGACACGCCGGTGAGCGCCGGCCACACGGGCGGCGGCGCGGCGGGCGGGCCGGTGCGCGACGCCGGGTTCGCGGGCGCGGCGGCGGCGGCCGCGAGCGAGGGCGGCACGTAGGCGTAGTGCACGTCCGACACCTTGGCCGCGATGCGGAACTCGCCCTGCTTCGGGTCCATGAAGGGCATGTCGTGCAGGTCGCCGCGCACGCGGAAATCGACCGTGCTGGCGGTGCCCTTGACGACCGACTCGCGCACGTAGTCGCGCGTGTGCTGCGGGATGTCGAGCGGCAGGTAGCGGAACACGCGGGTGCCGTCGGCGCGCGTGAGCTTGCCCTGCAGGTCGAGCACGCCGGGGTGCTGCGCGCGGCTGCTCGAGGTGGCCGGGTCGCTGGTGCGCCAGTGGGCCTCGGCCTCGCCCTCGGCGTCGGCGTTGGCGAAGCGCAGCTTCGACATCTGCACCTGCATGGCGCCGTTGTCGAGCTTCCACTGCAGCTGGGTCGAGAGCCGGTCGATGGGGATCACCGGGTCTTCGAACACGCCGGGGAATTCGAGCGTGCCCTTGGCCATGGCCAGCGTGGCGGTGCCGCCGGTGTGGCTGGCGTCGAAGTCGAGCGTGGCGCCGCTGAGGCCGGGGGTGCCGGGGTGCACGCGCGGCGGCGCGGCGGGGGCACCGGCCGGCGCCGGGGTGCTCGGGGCGGTGGCTGCAGGCGCCGGCTGCGAGGCCACGCGCAAGCCGCTGACCCGGCCCTTGGCCTGGTAGCGCGCGATCGCGTCGGGGGCGCCCTGCCAGTTCATGTCGATGCGCTCGACCAGCCCGCGCGGCGCATAGGCGCCCAGCACGCGGTGCGTGGCCTCGCCCAGCGGCAGGCGGTCGGCGATGAGCGCCAGCGCCGCGAGGTCGAGCCGGTCGGCCTTCAGCGCGCCGTGCTCGGGCGTGCGGCCCTTGGCGGGCGTGTGCTGCAGCCACAGGTTGCCGCCCGGCCAGCGCAGGCCGTCGACGGTGTCGAACTGCAGCGCGGTGGTCGAGAACTCGAAGGTGTCCGCGTTCATCTGCCCCGCCAGCCGGCCGGTGACGGCGCGCAGCACCAGCGGCCGCAGCCCCTTGCCGAGCGAGGCGTCGATGCGGTTCAGGCCCAGGTCGGCCGCGCCGCCGACGATGCGCCCGTCGTCCACGTCGGCCCACAGGCGCAGCGCGCCGTTGCCTTCGCGGATGCGCGCGTCGAGCGAGACGTACTGGCCCAGGCGCGTGACGTCGATGTAGGGCAGGTCGGCATAGAGCTGGCCGTCCCAGGTCTGCCAGTGGCCGCTGCGGATCGACAGCAGCGGCTGGCGGAACTGGCCGCGCAGCGTGAAGCGCTCGCCCCAGCCGGCCGGCGGCGTGGCATCCAGCCGCAGGCCGTGGCGGCGCGCGCCGTTGCGGGACACGAAGCGCACGTCGGTCAGCAGCAATGGTTCGGCGCGGCGCTGCTCGTCGGTCCAGCGCACGGTGCCGCCTTCGATGACGAACTCGCGCTGCGCGAAAAACCAGTCGGCGGCGCGGGTTTCTCCGGTCGTGTCGGTCTCCATGTGCAATCCAGCCACATGGAGTTTTCCCTGAGTGTCGCGGCGCACGTCGAGCTGCGGGCCCTCGATATAGAGCTGCTCGAAATTCAGGCGCCACAGCGAGCGCGGGGACACGCTCGCCACCACCCGCACGAGGCGAAGGGCCTCGCGCTGGTCTGCGTCCTGCAGCACCACGTCGCGCAATTCGAAGGCCGGAAATAGCCCTTCGGAACGGGCGGTGATGGCGCCGATGCGCACCGGGACACCGATGGCCTTGCTAGCCTGCGCCTCGAGTGCACCGCGAAAATCGCCGATTCGCGGCACAATCCACGCGTGCAGGACCACGACTGACAGTGCCAGCAGAAGCCACGCAGCGAAGAGCAGACCCAATAGCCAGCGCGCTGTCACAGCGGTGATTTGGAGCAGACGTGAAGGGGAAGACGCCGTGTCGTTCATTGAGGATCGCGCTGTGTCGGGAATTATGACCGCCAGCCTTGAGCCGGGTTCCGCGCCAACCCACACCAGTGTGAATCAGTTGCCATCCAATCCGACGCCTCCCGCGTTTTCTTCCAGTTCCCGATTCGTCCAGCGGCTGCGCCGCCGCTATGCGGCCGAGCTCGAATTGCTGCCGCCCGGCGAGCCCCGGCGCGAATCGATGACCGTCGCCTACGACGCCCTGCGCGCACGCGGCGTGGCCGTGGGCGATGCGCTGCGCATCGTGCGCCAGCTCACGATGGAACGTCTGGTCACACTCGACTGCGACCAGCAGGCCCCGCTCGCGGTGGTGACCACCGCCGTGACCGAGCTGGCCGAACTGGCCCTGGACATCGCCTGCCAGGACGCCTGCCATGAACTCGACGCCCAGCACGGCGCGCCGCTCGGCCCCGAAGGCCAGCGCTCGCAGCTGTGGGTGATCGGCATGGGCAAGCTGGGCGCGCGCGAGCTCAATGTGTCCAGCGACATCGACCTCATCTACCTGTACGACGTGGACGGCGACACGGCCGGCGATGCCGACGGGCGCGGCAAGCTGTCCAACCAGGAGTACTTCGCGCGGGCCGTGAAGCGCATCTATGCGCTGGTGGGCGACGTGACCGAGCACGGCTTCGTGTTCCGCGTCGACCTGGCGCTGCGGCCCAACGGCAACTCGGGGCCGAGCGTGGTCTCGCTCGACGCGCTGGAAGAGTATTTCCAGGTGCAGGGCCGCGAATGGGAGCGCTTTGCCTGGATGAAGAGCCGCGTGGTCGCACCGCGCGCCGTGGTGCTCGGCGGCCAGGCCCAGGCGCTGCGCAACGTGGTGCTGCCGTTCGTGTTCCGCCGCTACCTCGACTACAGCGTGTTCGACTCGCTGCGCATCCTGCACCGCCAGATCCGCGAGCAGTCGGCGCGCCGCAGCGCCGGACGCCCCGAGCGCGCGAACGACGTGAAGCTCTCGCGCGGCGGCATCCGCGAAATCGAATTCACCGTGCAGCTCTTGCAGGTGGTGCGCGGCGGCCAGTTCCCCGAGCTGCGCACGCGTCCCACGCTCGACGCACTGCAGCGGCTGGCGCGCGCCAACCTCATGCCGCAGGACACGGCCGACACGCTGGCCGCGGCCTACGAGTTCCTGCGCCGCGTGGAGCACCGCATCCAGTACCTGGACGACCAGCAGACCCACGTGCTGCCGGTCAACGACGACGACCTGCGCTGGATCGCGCAGTCGATGGGTTATGCCGACTGCTGCCCCTTCCTCGAACAGCTCGACACGCACCGCGAGTTCGTGGCCCAGGAGTTCGACAAGCTGCTGGGCGGCGAGAAACCCTGCAACGGCAAGTGCAACGGCAAGAAGGCCGCCGCGCCCGCCGACCTGGCCGACCTGCTCGACGACCTGCCGCCCGTGTTCGCCGAGCGCATCCGCGACTGGTGCGAAACGCCGCGCGTGCTCGCCCTGCGCGAGGAAACCCGGGGCCGCCTGCGCCAGCTGGTGCAACGCACCGGCCAGTGGCTGAAGGAGCCCGACGGCGAGGGCGCGGGACAGACGCCGCGCCACGTCGATGCCGCCATGCGCTGGGCCGACTGGATCGAGCCGCTGATGCGCCGCGAGAGCTACCTGGCGCTGCTGGTCGAACGCCCCGCCGTGCAGGAGCGCCTGCTGCGCCTGCTGGGCGCCGCGAAATGGCCCGCGCGCTACCTCATGCAGCACCCGGGCGTGATCGACGAGCTCGCGAGCGACGAGATGCTCTCGGGCCGCTTCATCGCCGAGGAATTCGAGCGCGAACTCGAAGCGCGCCACACCTCGCTCACCCGCACCGGCGAGGCCGACGAAGAGCGCCTCTTGAACCTGCTGCGCCACGCCCACCACGCCGAGGTGTTCCGCACGCTGGCGCGCGACGTCGATGGCCGCATCACCGTCGAGCAGGTGGCCGACGACCTGAGCGCGCTGGCCGACACCACGCTGCGCGTGACCGCACGCTGGTGCTGGCCGCACGTGCGCAACCGGCACCGCGAGGTGCCGCAGTTCGCGATCATCGGCTACGGAAAACTGGGCGGCAAAGAACTCGGCTACGGCAGCGACCTGGACATCGTGTTCGTCTACGACGACGACGACGAGCGCGCCGGCGAGGTCTATGCGGCCTACGTGCGCAAGCTCATCAACTGGCTCACGGTGAAGACGCGCGAGGGCGACCTGTTCGAGATCGACACCGCACTGCGGCCCAACGGCAACTCGGGCCTGCTCACCACCAGCTTCGAGGCCTACGAAAAGTACCAGCTCGGTCGCGGCAGCAACACCGCCTGGACCTGGGAGCACCAGGCCATGACGCGCGCGCGCTTCGTGCTGGGCAGCGCCGACCACGGCGCCGAACTGGGCGCGCGTTTCGACCAGGTGCGCGAGGCCGTGCTGGTGGCCCCGCGCGACCGCGAGGCGCTGAAGGCCGAGATCATCGGCATGCGCAACAAGCTGCGCGGCGCCCGTCCCGTGAAGGCCGACCGCTTCGACGTGAAGCACAGCCCCGGCGGCATGGTCGATGCCGAGTTCGCGGTGCAGTTCCTGGTGCTGTCGGCCTCGGGCGCGCACCCCGAGCTGATTCCCAACCTGGGCAACATCGCGCTGCTGCTGCGCGCCGAACAGGCCGGACTGCTGCCCGAAGGCGTGGGTCGCGCCGCCGCCACCGCCTACCGCGAGCTGCGCCGCGTGCAGCACACCGCACGCCTGAACGAAGAGCCCACGCAGGTCACGCCGCCCGCCCTGAGCGCCGAACGCGACGCCATGCTGGCCTTGTGGAAGGCGGTCTTTGGCTGACCGCGCCCTCGCCTCCCGCGCGCTGACGGCCTGCGCCCTGGCCGCCGCGCTCGTGCTGGCCGGCTGCGCCAGCGGACCGCGCAGCAGTGGTGGCGGCGTCGCCAGTGGCCGCGACGGCCCCGGCACCAACATCCCCTCGGACCTCGACCGCGTGCCCGATGCCGAACCCCGCATCGAGGCGATCCGCAGCAGCGGCGGCACCAGCAAGCCGTACACGGTGCTGGGCCGGGGCTACGTGCCGATCACCGACGACCGGCCGTTCCGCGAATCGGGCATCGCCTCGTGGTACGGGCGCAAGTTCCATGCGGCCTCCACCGCCAGCGGCGAACCCTACGACATGTACGCCATGACGGCCGCGCACAAGACGCTGCCGCTGCCGAGCTATGTGCGCGTGCGCAACCCGGCCAACGGGCGCGAGGTGATCGTGCGCGTGAACGACCGCGGCCCCTTCGTGGACGGCCGCGTGATCGACCTGAGCTACACGGCGGCGCTGAAGCTCGACCTGCTGCGCGGCGTGGCGCCGGTGGAGATCGAGCGCATCACCAACGACGACATCCGCACCGGCGCCTGGCGCCGCGACGCGGGCACGGCCTATGCCGCGGCGCCTGCGCCGGCACCGGCCCCCGCGCCCGTCCGGGTGGCGGCGGCGCCGGTGGCCGTGCCATCGGCCTGGGTCGCGCCGGTCGCGATGACCGCCGCCGCAGCACCCGCCGCGACGATGCCCGTGGCACCGCAGACGCCGGTGATGGCCGCGGCACCGTCGGAACCCGAGGCACCGGCCGGGCCGCGCGAGGCGATGGTGGTGACCGACCTTGCGCCGCTGGCCCCGCTCGCCGCGCCGGCCACGTCATCGGCGCCATCGGCGCCCTCTTCCGCTGCCGCCGGTTTCTGGGTGCAGCTCGGCGCGTTCCGCGAACGCGACGGCGCCGAGACGCTGAGAAGCCAGGCCGCACGCGGCCTGCCCACGCTGGCACCGCAGCTGCGCGTGTTCAGCGAAGCCGGCACGCACCGCCTGCAGGCTGGGCCGTTCCCGTCGCGCAATGCGGCGGGCGAGGCCGTCACGCAGCTGCGCGACAACCTGCGCATCGCGCCGATGGTGGTCGAACGGCGCTGAGGCTCAGGGCATCGCCTTGGCCACGACCTGCGAACGCAGGCCCACGCCCAGGCGGTTCCAGGCGTTGATCTGCGCCACGGCGAGCGACAGCTCGACGATTTCCTGGTCGCTGAACACGGCCTTCAGGGCTTCGAACTCGGCATCGCGATCGGCGTGGTGGTCGGCCAGGCGCGTGAGCGTCTCGGCCCAGTCCAGCGCGGCGCGCTCGCGTTCGTTGAACAGGCTCACCTCGCGCCAGGTGGCCAGGCTGTTGATGCGCTGCCAGTCTTCGCCCTGCACGCGCAGGTCGCGCACGTGCATGTCCAGGCAGTAGGCGCAGCCGTTGATCTGCGAGACGCGGGCAAAGACGAGGTCGATCAGCACCTTGCCGAGCGTGCTCGACTCGAAGCTGCCGTTGACGGCGATCATGGCCTGGAAGGACTTGGGGGCGAACTTGGTCCAGGCGAGACGGAGGGCGGGGGCTTGGCTCATGAGATGTACTCCAGGGTGGTTGAAGGAAGAAAAGCGAAATCTGCTTGCTACCCCTGAAGACGCGCCAGCCACCGGCCCTGTGACAGGCTGCCCGAATTTTTTCTTCAAGCGCCCCGTTTGGCCGCGAACAGCTGGGCGATGCGCGCCAGCTTGTCGGGGTTGCGCTGGGCGCGGATGCGCACGATGCGCTCGCCCTCGATCTCGAAGGTCTGGGCCGATTCGAGTTCGCCGTCCAGAAAGCGCAGCATGCCGGGTTCGCCGTTGAGCTCGACCAGCTCCATGCGCACGCCCGCGCCCATGCGGCGCCACAGCGAGAAGTACAGCTGCGCCAGCCGCTGGCTGCCGCGCAGGATCTTGCTGAAGGTCTGCACCTTGCCCCCGCCGTCGCCGATGAGTTCGACGTCTTCGGCCATCAGCGCCTTCAGGTCCTGCATGCTGCCGCGCGCAGCCGCGTCGGCGAAGGCGCGCAGCAGGCGCTGGTGGGTCTCGCGCGAGACCTGGAAGCGCGGGCGGGCCTCCTGCACCTGGGTCTTGGCGCGGTGCACCAGCTGGCGGCAGGCGGCCTCGCTCTTGCCGAGGGTCTGGGCGATCTCGTCGTAGTCGGCGTCGAACACCTCGCGCATGAGAAAAGCGGCGCGCGCCTCGGGCGCCAGGCGCTCGAGCACGGCCAGAAAGGCGACGGAGATGTTGTCGGCGCGCGCTAGCGTTTCCTCGGGCGTGTCGGGCGATTCGGTGAGCGTGGGCTCGGGCATCCACGGGCCGATGTAGTGCTCGCGCTGAACCTTGGCGCTGCGCAGCCGGTCGATCGACAGGCGCGTGACGACGGTCACGAGCCAGGCTTCGGCGCTGTCGAAACTGGCCTTGTCGGCCTCATGCCAGCGCAGCCAGGCGTCCTGCACCACCTCTTCGGCCTCGGCCACGGAGCCGAGCATGCGGTAGGCGATGCCCTGGAGGCGGCGGCGGTGGCTGTCGAAGGTGAGGGTCGGGTCGTCCATGCCCGATTAGACGTTTGAGGTCGCCGCGTTGTGACAGCCCGCGCCCAAAAAAAATCGCCCCGGCATGCGGGGCGATTTCATCGAACTCTTGGGGCGGCTCAGGCGCCCTGGTATTCGGGCTTGGGGCCCAGCGTGGCCGAGACTTCCTTGCGGTAGCGGTTCAGCTCCTGCACGGTCTTGAAGCTGCGGTTCATCAGCAGGCTCAGGTTGTGCAGGATGCGCTCGCCGACCTTGGTTTCCCAGCCGGCGTCGAACTTGATCTGCTTGTCCAGCCAGTGCTCGAGCCAGTCGGGGTCGGGCATGCGGCTCTGGATGGTGTCGTTCGGGAACAGCGCCTTGTTCACGTGCAGGTTGGTCGGGTGCAGCGCCTGGGCGGTGCGGCGCGCGCTGGCCATCAGCACGCCGACCTTGGTGAAGGCGGCACGGGCTTCGTCGCCGAACTTTTCCATGGCGCGCTTCATGTAGCGCAGGTAGGCGCCGCCGTGGCGGGCTTCGTCCTGGCTCAGCGTGGTGTAGATGTGCTTGATGACCGGCTCGGTGTGCCACTGGGCCGCGCGGCGGTACCAGTGGTTCAGGCGGATCTCGCCGCAGAAGTGCAGCATGAGGGTTTCGAGCGGGGGCGCGGGGTCGAAGTCGAAGCGCACCTCGTGCAGTTCCTGCTCGGTGGGTGCGTGCTGCGGGCTGAAGCGCTTCAGGTACTCCATGAGCACCAGCGAGTGCTTCTGCTCTTCGAAGAACCAGATCGACATGAACGCCGAAAAGTCGCTATCGTGCCGGTTGTCGCGCAGGAACATCTCGGTGGCCGGCAGCGCCGACCACTCGGTGATGGCATTCATCTTGATGGTCTGCGCCTGCTCTTCAGTCAGCAAGGAAGCGTCGAACGACTGCCAGGGGATGTCCTTGTCCATGTCCCAGCGGACGGATTCGAGTTGTCTGAAGAGTTCCGGGTAGAGCATCAAAGTCTTTCAATGGCCGCCGATTTTAGTCGGGCCGTTTGGCGCGCCCGTGACAGACGCGCGATGATGTGCTTACGCGCGCGCTTGCGCCATAGATGCTCACCCCCTTTTCGATCCAGGAGCCCGTCATGCGAACCCCCGCCCGATCGTCGATGCTGCGACGTTGCGCCACGGCCTTTTCACTCGGGGCGGGCCTTGTGGCCGCCCTCCCGGCGGGTGCCCAGACCGCCCCCGGGGCGCCCGTGGTGGGCGCGGCGGCGGGATGCCCGGCGATCCTGCAGCACAGCTTCCCGCGGCTGCAGGATGAAAAGCCCCAGAACCTTTGCCAGTACTCCGGAAAAGTGGTCCTGGTGGTCAATACGGCCAGTTTTTGCGGCTTCACCCCGCAGTACAAGGGGCTGGAGGCACTGGACATGAAGTACCGCGCCCGCGGCCTCGTGGTGCTGGGCTTCCCCTCGAACGACTTCTCCCAGGAATCGGGCTCCAACAAGGAGATCGCCGACTTCTGCGAAAGCACCTTCGGCGTGAAATTCCCGATGTTCGCCAAGTCGGCCGTGCGCGGCACCGACGCCAACCCGCTGTTCAAGCAGCTCGCGCAGGCCTCGGGCACGACGCCGAAGTGGAATTTCTACAAGTACCTGATCGGGCGCGACGGCAAGGTGGTGCAGGCCTGGTCGAGCATGACGGCGCCCGACGAGAACGGCTTCATCCAGGTCATCGAGAAACAGCTCGGCCCCAGCGGCGACTGAGCGCCCTGCAATGTGAACTTTGAGTCACAAACGTTTACCACTCGAATGGGAACCGTGCGGCGGCACCGCGCTCATACTTGAGCGTGGGCGGCCAAGGCCCACAGGTTTTCATGTTGCGAGGTCTTCCGGGCGCCTGCCGTCCGGTTGAAATCCCGAGGCGATTCTTCTCCTCCTCCCTCCCTCCCTCCTTCGTGTCGGGGCGCCTCGCAGCATTTTTGTCTTCCCGCCGACAGCGGGGCCCGCGATGACGCAGCGCCCCCTCGGCCTTCCCGCATGCGGTGGTCCGAACGGCCCCAAGAAAAAAGCGCCCCACGGGGCGCTTTGTCGTTTCAGGGCTGGGTGTCGATGAAGCTCGGCCGCAGCATGAGCTTGTCGTACAACTTGGCCAGGTTGGCGTGGTCGCCGCGCCAGTCGATCTCGGGAAAACGCAGCCCCAGCCAGCCCAGCGCGCAGCCGACCGCGATGTCGGACAGGCTCAGGTGGATGCCGCTGCAGAAGGGCTTGTCGCCCAGGCCCTTGGCCATGGCGGCCACGCCGGCCTGGACCTTGGCGCGCTGGCGCTCGATCCAGGCGGCGCTGCGCTCGCCGTCGGTGCGGCCGGTCCAGGTGGCTTCGAGGCGCCACAGCACGCCGGCGTCCATGACGCCGTCGGCCAGCGCTTCCCAGGTCTTGACCTCGGCGCGCTCGCGGCTTTGCTGCGGAATGAGCTTGCCCACGGGCGACAGGGTGTCGATGTATTCGACGATGACGCGCGAGTCGAACATCGCCTCGCCGCCTTCCATGATCAGGCACGGCACCTTGCCCAGCGGGTTCGAATGGGCGATCGTGGTGTCTGCGGACCAGACGTCTTCGATCACGAACTGGTAGTCGAGCCGCTTTTCGGCCAGCACCACGCGCACCTTGCGCACATACGGGCTGGCGGCGGATCCGATCAGTTTCATGAAGGCTCTCTCCCCATCGCTTGTTAACGTTTGTTCGCAGGCATTTTAGGTGAAGGGAAAAAGACGGCGCCCGAATTCCCCCGCAGCGCGGCCACCCGGCGGCCGCCTAAAATTCGGGCATGAGCTTTTCCACCGTCTCCGCCCTCTCCCCCCTTGACGGCCGCTATGCGGCCAAACTCGCGGCCTTGCGCCCGCTGATGAGCGAACAGGGCTATATGCACCGTCGCGTGCAGGTGGAGGTGGCCTGGTTCATTGCGCTGTCCGACTGCGGCTTTGCCGAGTTCAAGCCCCTCACGGGCGGCGCCCGCAAGTACCTGATGGGTCTGGTGTCGCACTTTTCCGAGGCCGACGCCCTGGCCATCAAGGACATCGAGAAGACCACCAACCACGACGTGAAGGCCGTCGAATACTGGATCAAGTCGAAGTTCGAAGCCCGGCCGGAGCTGCTGGCCGCCGCCGAATTCGTGCACTTCGCCTGCACCAGCGAAGACATCAACAACACCAGCCACGCCCTGCAGATCCAGGCCGCGCGCGACACCGTGGTGCTGCCGGCCATCGACGGCCTGATCGCCAAGCTGCGCGAAATGGCGCACCAGTTCGCCGACGTGTCGATGCTCTCGCGCACGCACGGCCAGACCGCCAGCCCGACCACCGTCGGCAAGGAAATCGCCAACGTGGCGGTGCGCCTGACCAAGGCCCGCGCGCAGATCGCCGCCGTGCAGCTGCTGGGCAAGATGAACGGTGCCGTGGGCAACTACAACGCCCACCTGGCCGCCTGGCCCGAGTTCGACTGGGAAGCCTTCAGCCGCAAGGTCGTCGAGACGCCCGCGCCGCTGGGCCTGGGCCTGAGCTTCCAGCCGTACAGCATCCAGATCGAGCCGCACGACTACATGGCCGAGCTGTTCGACGCCGTGGCGCGCGTCAACACGATCCTGGTCGACTTCTCGCGCGACATCTGGGGCTACGTGAGCCTGGGCTACTTCAAGCAGCGCCTGAAGAAGGGCGAGATCGGCTCGTCGACCATGCCGCACAAGGTCAACCCGATCGACTTCGAGAACGCCGAGGGCAACCTGGGCCTGGCCAACGCGGTGCTGCGCCACCTGAGCGAGAAGCTGCCCATCAGCCGCTGGCAGCGCGACCTGACCGACAGCACGGTGCTGCGCAACATCGGCGTGGCCTTCGGCTACGCCACGCTGGCCTACGCGAGCCTGGCCACCGGCCTGGGCAAGCTCGAGATCAACCAGGAAGCGCTGGCCGACGACCTCGAGGCCTCGTGGGAAGTGCTGGCCGAGCCGATCCAGACCGTGATGCGCCGCTTCGGCGTGCAGGGCGCCTACGAGCAGCTCAAGGAAGTCACGCGCGGCAAGACCGTGACGGCCGAGGCGCTGCACGGGCTGATCCGCTCGCTGGCCATTCCCGAGGAAGAGAAGACCCGCCTCCTGGCCATGACGCCCGCCAGCTACACCGGCAAGGCGGCCGAGCTGGCCCGTAGAATTTAGGCTTCCCCCGCGACGATCCGCCGGCCCGTGCCGCCCACGGCCGGTGCGCCTCGTTCGCCATTCGATACCCACCAGCCAACGTGCCCTGTGCAGGGCACGCCAGCCGACAACCCTGACGGGACGCCTCGACGTCCCCGTTGTTCATGCGGCGCGCCCCACTGAGACGCCTCTGGCTCACGCTCCACCGATGGATCGGCCTCACGCTCGGGCCGCTGCTCGCCCTCACGGCGCTCCTGGGCGCCCTGCTGGTGGTGGCGCTGCCGCTCGACCGCGCAGCGCATCCTGAGCTCTTCGTCGCGCACAGCAACAGCAGTGCGGCTCCGGCGCCGCTGGAGCCCCTGCGCCAGCGCCTGCTCGCCGAGTTCGGCCCCGACACCAACTTCACGCTGCGCCCGCCACGCCAGCCCGGCGACACGCTCTGGGTGCTGGTGCGCGGCCCGTGGGACGGCACGCTCTACCTCGACCCCGCCACCGGCGCCGAACAGGGCCGCCGCGGCACGCACGAAGGCGCCTACAACCTGCTGTTCGAGCTGCACAGCAGCCTGCTGCTGGAAGACACGGGCAAGGGCATCCTCGCCATCGCCGCGCTGGCCTACCTGTTCCTGCTGGTCACCGGCGTGGTGCTGTGGTGGCCGGCGCGCTGGCCGCCCTCGCTGCGCATCGTGCTGGACCGCGGCCTGCTGCGCGGGCTGTTCGACCTGCACCGCACCGGCGGCGCCGTGCTCGGGCTTCTGATCGCGGTGTCGGTCTTGACCGGCGCCTACATGGCCTGGCGACCGCTGGGCGGCTTCATCTCGACCGCGCTCGGGCAAACACCTGCCAAGGCGCCCGGGGTGCCCAAGGGCACCGCCACCGGCCCTCGCCTGCCGCTCGACGATCTCGTCGCCCGCGCGCAGGCCGTGTTCCCCGGCCAGCCCATCGGCTACGTGCAGGTGCCCGGCCGCGCGGACCGGCCGCTGCGCGTGCGCTTCCGGCTCGCCGACGACCCGCACCCGAACGGCATCGGCTCGGTGTGGGTGCATCCGGTCACGGGCGAGCTGCTCGGCGTGCGCCGCTGGCAGGACATGGACACCGGCAACGGCGTGGTGGTCGTGATCTACCCGCTGCACACCGGCGTGCTCGGCGGCGTGGTGCACCAGGCGGTCACCGCGCTGCTGGGCCTGGCGCTGGCCGGCCTCGGCCTGAGCGGCGTGTGGCTCTGGTGGCGCCGGCGCGCCGCGGCCGCCCGCAGCCAGGCGCTGTCCCGCGGCACGGCGCCCTGAACGACGCACGCACCCCATCCCTTCATCCATCACAAATACATCGAGGAGGACTCCCCTTGTTCCCGCACAAAAAGACCGCCATCGCCCTGGCCCTGCTGCCCCTGAGCCTGCACAGCTTCGCGGCCGACGCCGAGCCGTCGAAGTCGCTCGAGGCCATCACCGTCACCGGCGACTGGCTCGGCACGCCCACCGAGACCAAGGTACTCGAGCACGCCGGCGCGCGCAGCATCGTCGAGCGCCAGCAGATCCAGGAAAGCGGCTCGGCCAGCGTGCGCGACGTGCTGCGCCAGGTGCCCGGCGTGCAGGTGCAGGAGAGCAACGGCACCGGCGGCAGCGACATCTCGCTCAACGTGGGCGTGCGCGGCCTGACCTCGCGGCTGTCGCCGCGCTCGACCGTGTTGCTGGACGGCGTGCCGCTGGCCTACGCGCCCTACGGCCAGCCGCAGCTGTCGCTGGCGCCGGTGTCGCTGGGCAGCCTCGAGGCGGTCGACGTGGTGCGCGGCGCGGGCTCGGTGCGCTACGGCCCCCAGAACGTGGGCGGCATCATCAACTTCGTGACGCGCTCGATCCCCAAGCAGTTCGCGGGCGAAGTCGGCGTGGGTGTCGAGAGCGCCAGCCACGGCGGCGGCACCAAGAGCACGCCCAGCCTGTTCATCGGCGGCACCAACGAGAACGGTTTGGGGCTGGCACTGCTTTATTCGGGTACGCACGGGGACGGCTTTCGCCAGAGCAACGACAAGACCCGCATCGACGACCTGATGCTCAAGGGCGCCTACCGCCTCTCGAAGACCGACGACATCGCGATCTCGCTGCACCACTTCGAAGGCAAGGGGCGCATGCCCGGCGGCCTGACGACGGCGCAGTTCGCCGCCAACCCGTTCCAGTCGGACCGCCCCTTCGACGAGTTCACCGGGCGCCGCACCGACGGCTCGCTCAAGTACACGCACAACGACGGCGTGAACAAGTTCGAGATGCTGACCTACTACACGGACTCGTACCGCAGCAGCTACCTCGAGCAGGAAGGCACGGGCGCCAACGCCAACCGCCGCCGCCTGACCACCGCGCCGCGCAACTACAAGACCTACGCCTTCGAGCCCCGCTACTCGCGCCTGATCGACTCGGGCAGCGTGGTGCAGGAGATCAGCATCGGCGCGCGCTACCTGAAGGAAGAGGCCTCCGAAACGGCCACGCGCAGCAGCTACTACCGGCCGGCGCCGGGCTTCGACGCCTACGCGCTCGCGCAGCCCGCCTACCAGACCAGCAAGGGCGGCACGACCGCGCACGCGTTCTACATCGACGACCGCATCGACTTCGGCAACTGGACGGTCACGCCCGGCGTGCGCTACGAGTCCTTCCGCTCGCACAACGACGTGTTCACGGTGGCCAACAACCGCATCACCAACGCGATCTACCCGAAGATCGACTCCAACGAGGTGCTGCCCACGCTGTCGGTGCTCTACCGCATGAGCGAGCGCTGGACGCTGTTCGCCAATGCCGGCGTGTCGTTCGGCCCGCAGCAGTACGCCCAGCTCGCGCAGTCGACCACCAGCCTGCACCCCGAAAAGGCCAAGACCTACGAGATCGGCACCAAGTACAAGGGCGAATCGTGGAGCGGCGAGCTGACGCTGTTCAACATCAACTTCGACAAGGAGCTGCAGCTGGCGCGCTCCATCACTGGCGACGTCGGCCAGTGGACCGACCTGGGCGCCACGCGCCACCGCGGGCTGGAGTCGGCGCTGCGCTACGACCTGGGCAGCCTGAGCGACGCGCTCAAGGGGCTGTCGGTGTCGGGCACCTACACGTACACGCAGGCCACCTCGAAGGCCGGCGTGTTCGCGGGGCGCGACCTGCCCTTCTACTCGCGCCATGTCGCGACGCTCGGCGCGCGCTACGAGCGCGGGCCGTGGACGCTCAACGCCGACCTCTACGCGCAATCCAAGCAGCGTTCGCCGGGCTCGCCGGACGACGGCGCGAAGTACATCACCGTGGAAGACCCGAGCGGGCGGCTGGGCGACATCCCGGGCTACGGCACGGTGAACCTGCGCGCCGCCTACGACTTCGGCCCCTCGCTGAGCCACCTGAAGCTGGCGGTGGGCGTGAAGAACCTGTTCGACCGCCGCTACTACAACCGTTCGGTCGACAACAACGGCGGCAAGTACGTGGGCCAGCCGCGCACGCTGTACCTGCAGGCGTCGCTGGCGTTCTGAGGCCGGAGGGGCGCGCGCATACACTCGCGCACCCATGGCTCTCAAATCCACCATCTTCAAGGCCACCCTCGCGGTGGCCGACATCGACCACGGCTACTACGCCGACCATGCGCTGACCCTGGCGCGCCACCCCAGCGAGACCGACGAGCGGATGATGATCCGGCTGGTCGCACTCGCGCTCAACGCGCACCAGCTGCAGGACATCTGCAACGGCGACGGCACGCTGGCCTTCGGCGCGGGCCTGTCGAACGTCGAGGAGCCCGACGTGTGGCTGCGCGACTTCACGGGCCAGACCAAGATCTGGATCGAGGTCGGCCAGCCGGAAGACAAGCCCATCATCAAGGCCTGCGGCAAGGCGGACGAGGTGATCGTCTACTGCTTCAACCACGCGGCCGAGATCTGGTGGCGCGGCATCGAGAGCAAGCTCACACGCCCGCAGAACCTGAAGGTCTACCGCGTGCCCACCGAGGCCTCGCAGGCGCTCGCCAGGCTGGCGCAGCGCAGCATGCAGCTGCAGGCGACGATCCAGGAAAGCACGCTGACGCTGGGCGACGGCGTCAACAGCATCGACGTCGAACTGCTCAAGTGGAAGTGAAGGGTCCGCGCGGCTAGGCCGCCGGCATCATCTCGCCGCACTGCCAGCACTGCTCGAAACCGCCTTCGACCTGCTCGCCGCACACGCAGCGCCAGCTGCGTTGCGGGCGGTGCTGCAGTTCGTGCAGCAGGCGCTTCGCGAGCTCGTACTGCGATTCGTCGTCGATCCAGATCTCGGGCAGGCACTGGTCGGGCGGCAGCTGGCCCATGACCGCGCCGAGGAATTCGCGCTGCACGGTGGCGGCCACGCCCTCCTCGCGCAAGGCGTGCGCCCACACGGTCGCGATCGCGAGGTTGGGGGCTTGCGCGAGGCGGCGCATGGTCAAGGGGCCCAGTGCTTCTCGTCGTCCGGGTCGAACTCGGTCTCTGCAGCGGTCGGCTCGGCTTCGCGTGCGCGCTCGGCATAGCGGTTGAAGCGCCAGGCCGAGTCTTCCATGGTGATGCGGCGCCAGGTGACGCGCTTCTCGACCGGCGTCATGGCCGGCCAGTACTGCACCTCGTCGAAGGTGCGTCCGCAGCCCTTGCACTCGTCGTCGCCCTGGCTGGTCGAGCAGATCGCGATGCAGGGCGTGTCGGGCGTGCTGTGGTACCAGTCGAGCCAAGCGGCCCAGGCCTTGGCGGGAAAGCCGACCTCGTCGACCTCGTCTTCGTGGTGGAAGACCATGAGCGCGTAGACCTCGGCCAGCGCGCGCAGCTCGGGCGCCAGCGTGATGCCGTCGGGCGAGGGAGACTTCTCGCGCCAGTGGTTGATGGCGGCCTCGATGTCGGTGATGTGGATGGCGGCCATGGAGAGTGAAAAAACAGCGAGCGGCGATCATAGTCCCGCAATGTCCCGCTCCTTTTTAGGGCCATAGTCGCTCCCAAAAATGGAGCATCAAATGCCCGCTGCATGCGCCCCTCCGGACATTTGCCTTCAAATGTAAAGAAAACTTTTGGTTGCCTCGGCGCGGTCTTCAATGATCTAATCCCGCCCACGAAGGGGAGTAGCTCCCGATCGCTGTCCCCGGGCAGCGTGAATCGTCAGGTCGTCAATACGAAGCACAACACTTCCGGCCTGTCGGGCGACACACGCGCGGACGCAGGTCGGCGCGCTTGCTGTTGTCGAGCGAGACCTTCGATTTGAACCTGCGCAGGTTTGGTCGAAGCGTTCGCAAGTCCCCGGTGTCACCCGGCCTTCGCTCCCCCGCTTTCGACCGCACCCGTGCAGGGTGAATCGAAACGCATCGGCATGCCGCTGCCCGTCGTGGTCCCCATCAGGGAGCTGCGGGCGTGGCGCCAAGACAAAGAGGAATCTATGGAACAGTTCATGGCCCCGGAATTCTGGGTCGCAGTCGGTCAGATCATCATGATCGACATTCTTTTGGGCGGCGACAACGCCGTCGTCATCGCGCTGGCCTGCCGCAAGCTGCCGCCCGCGCAACGCACCCAGGGCATCCTGTGGGGTACCGCCGGCGCCATCGTGCTGCGCGTGATCCTGATCTTCTTCGCGCTCACGCTGCTCGCGATTCCGTTCCTGAAGCTGGTGGGCGCAATCCTGCTGCTGTGGATCGGCGTGAAACTGCTGGCCCCCGACCATGACGACGCGCACGGCAACATCGCCGGCAGCGACCGCCTCTGGGGCGCCGTGAAGACCGTGATCGTGGCCGACCTGGTCATGAGCGTGGACAACGTGATCGCCATCGCCGGTGCCGCACAAGGCGCGGGCGACGGCCACCAGATGCCGCTGGTGATCTTCGGCCTGCTCGTGAGCATCCCGATCATCGTCTGGGGCAGCCAGCTGGTCATCAAGCTGATGGACCGCTTCCCGATGATCATCACACTGGGCGGCATGCTGCTGGGCTGGATCGCCGGCACCATGGCCGTGTCCGACCCGGCCCTGGCGAACCCCGCCAACTGGACCTGGGTGCCGAAGGTGCCGCAGACCGACACCATCAAGTACGCCGCCGGCATCATCGGTGCGCTGCTGGTGCTGGCCATCGGCAAGTGGGTGGCTTCGCGCAAGCCGGCTCCCGCCACCCCGGCCCACTGAGCGTTCGTTGAACGATAAACGCCCCGCACTGAAACTTCTTGCATCAATCCGGTCTCTGTCACTCTAACTATCAAAGGAGAGCACTCATGGAAAAGATCATTCTTTACGTCGACGACGCCGTCTATGCCAGCGAGCAGTTCGCCGAACTGGCGCCGGATGCCGACAACGTCGTGGCGCGCCATTGGGTGCTCGTGGCCTGCGCGCCGCGCATGACACACCGGATCAGCAAGTGGGTGAGCCACAGCGCGCGCGAGAACTGGCGCGCCAAGTGGTTCAGCAAGGTGCAGGCGCAGATGCTGCCGCTGCTCGAACGCAACGGCGGCCAGGTGACGGCGGTGCTGGCCAAGGGCCCGCTGACCGACCTGACGCAGCAACTCAAGCGCGAGCACGCGGCCACCCACGTGGTCGATGCGCGCCGCCCGAAGATCGGCGTCGACCTGGAACCGGTCACGCCCGACCAGACCCCGCCCAAGCAATCGGGCTGGGCCTTTCCCGGCGCCGTGATGGGCATGGGCGCGCTGCTGGTACTGGCCAACGAGCTGGCCGAGTAAGCCTGATCAGGGCCGCACGCCCTCCCGAACCGACACAAGCCCCGCTGCGGCAACGCAGCGGGGCTTGTTCTTTTGTGCGGGCCCGTGGGGTATCCTGCGGCGCATGCGCATCCTCCTCAAATGGCTGCTCAGCGCCGTCGCGCTGCTCGCGGTCGCCTACCTCTACAGCGGCGTCCAGGTCCAGAGTTTCGGTTCGGCACTGCTCGCGGCGGCCGTGATCGGCCTGCTCAACATGGTCGTGCGGCCGGTGCTGGTGATCCTGACGCTGCCGGTCACCATCGTCACGCTCGGGCTGTTCCTGTTCGTGATCAACGCCCTGCTGTTCTGGGCCGCCTCGGGCCTGCTCGGCGGCTTCCATGTGAACGGCTTCCTCGCCGCGCTGCTGGGCTCGCTGATCTACTCACTGCTCGGGCTGCTCATCGAAAGCGCACTGGGCGGGCTGCTGTCCTCCCGGCGCTGAGCGCCGCCCCTCGACACTTCACTACTTCAGCGGCGGCTCCTCGGCCTGCTGCTTGACCAGCACGTCGACGGCGCGTGCGCGCGTGTCGATGATCGATGCCTCGTAGTGGTCGATGGGCGCACCCGACTTGCGGACCAGCTCCTGCGCCGCCTTGAAGCGGTCGCGCGCCGCCGGGTAGTCGAGGATCGCCACGTTGGCCTCGGCGTCGGCACGAATGGCGCGCAGCGTGTCGTTCTGCGCCCCGTACAAATTGGCCAGCGTGCGCCAGGCCGTGGCATCGCGCGGATGAACGGCCACCCAGTCGCGCAGCACGGGCACCATCGGCGCGGGCTGGCGCTGGGCGATCGCCGCTTCGGCCGCGAGGATCATCTCGGGCCGCTCCTTCGACTTGGCGTCGAGCAGTGCCGCCGCGCGAGAGGCGCCACCGGCCGCGAGTTCGATCTCGGCCTGCAGCCAGCGCGCCTGCTTGCTTGCGGCCGCATCGTCGGCCGTGCGCACCACGAGCCGCTCGGCCAGCGCGCGCGCCGCCTTGAAATCGCGCAGCTCCTTGGCCGCCATCGCCGCCGCGTAGAGCGTGCCCGCCTGCTGGGCCGGTGAACTGCCCGCGAACTCGCCGCTCGAGGCCGCATTGACCCACAGCCGCAGCACGTCGACGCCCGGGCGCGTCAGCACGCGGGCGCGCGAGGCGACCATCGCGTGGTCCATGACCAGCGGCACCACCGGCGGTGCGGCGTCGGCGCGGAACTGGAACCGCCCTTGCATGTCCGAGATGCGCTCGGTCGTCAGCGGGTGGCTGCGCAGGTACGGGTACGAGCCGTTATCGTTCAGGCGCGAGGCGTACTGCAGCTTCTCGAACATCGCCGCGGCGCCCTGCGGCGCAAAGCCCGCCTGCGTCATCACGCCGAAGCCGATGCGGTCGGCCTCGCGCTCCATGTCGCGCGAGAAGCTCAGCTGGTTCTGCATGAACAGCGCCTGGCTGCCCATGATCACGGCTTGGCCGGCGTCGGAATTGCGGCTCTTGCTGGCGGCGATCATCCCGAGGATCAGGCCGGCGATCATCAGGGGCATCTGCTTGCCCTGCTTGCTCATGATGCGCGAGATGTGGCGCTGCGTGACGTGCGACAGCTCGTGCCCGAGCACCGTCGCCAGCTCGTCGCGGCTGCCGACCGCGGCCAGCAGCCCAAGGTTCAGCCCGAGGTAGCCGCCGGGCAGCGCGAAGGCGTTGATGTTGCGGTCGCGCCCCAGCAGGATGGTCCAGGCAAAGCGCTCATCGAGCTCCGGCGTGAGCTCGCCGCGCGCGCGCGCGGCGGCCAGCAGGCGCTGCCAGATGTCCTGCACGTAGGCGGCGATCACCGG
This sequence comes from Variovorax sp. GW531-E2, assembly GCF_059423125.1. Taxonomy (NCBI): domain Bacteria; kingdom Pseudomonadati; phylum Pseudomonadota; class Betaproteobacteria; order Burkholderiales; family Comamonadaceae; genus Variovorax; species Variovorax sp. GW531-E2. The sequence goes on from NZ_JBWKXQ010000044.1 coordinate 29,174, forward strand.
GTCGTCGATGTAGTCGGTGTCGCGGTACAGCTCGCGCACGATCTGGTCGCCCAGTCGGCGCTCGGCGCTGGCCGTCATCTCGCCGCCGTCACCGAGGCCCGGCAGGATCTGCTGCACCTGCGCCAGCGCGGGGGCCGGCAGCAGCACCTGGGAAGCTATCAAAAAGGTAGCACACACCGCATGCCGGAGGGGCGTCGGGCGGGTTTTCTTGTGGGAAGAGGGAGTCAAGCGCGGCATTCCTCGTCTGTGGCTCGGGCTCGTATGATGCATCTTCAAAACGAACGTTCACCGATGAGCACCCTCACCCATTTTGACGCCCAGGGCCAGGCCCACATGGTCGACGTGGCGGCCAAGCCTGCCACCCACCGCGTGGCCGTGGCCACCGGCCGCATCGAGATGCAGCCTGCGACGCTGGCGTTGATCGAATCGGGCACCGCCAAGAAGGGCGACGTGCTGGGCATCGCGCGCATCGCCGGCATCCAGGCGGCCAAGAAGACCAGCGACCTGATCCCGCTGTGCCACCCGCTCGCGCTGACCCGCGTGGCCGTGGCCTTCGCGCTCGCCGAGGGCGGCCAGGCGCCGCAGGTGGCCTGCACCGCGACCGTCGAGACCGTCGGCCCGACCGGCGTGGAAATGGAAGCCCTGACCGCCGTGCAGGTCGCGCTGCTCACCATCTACGACATGTGCAAGGCCGTCGACCGCGGGATGCGGATCACCGACGTGCATGTGCTGGAGAAGCACGGCGGGAAGTCGGGCAGCTACGTCGCGACGGCGGGTTGAAATCCAGCGGCTATAGCTCGGGCGCGTCGTCCGGGCGGTTGTCCAGCCAGCGGGCGAACGCGGCTGGAAACGCTACACGGAAGCGCTCGGCCAGCGCGTGCGCTTCGGCATCGCGGCCCAGCAACTCGGCGCTTTCAATCAACTTCGTGATGACACGCGGCTCGGGCGAAAAATGCAGCACGCGCCCGGCCAGTTCGTGCATGTGCGCCGCATTCGCCGGGGTGACGGCCGTGAGCGTCACCTCGGCGAAATCCACCTGGCGTGAGAACAGCAACGAGCCCTGGAGCTTGGCGAGCGTGTCGTCGCGGTAGGCCGACATGCGGGCGTCGCGCGGCAGGTAGATCTGGCTGATGCGGGTGTAGTCCCAGGCGGCGTAGCCGATGAGGGCGATCCAGGCTGCGGCGGCGGCGAATGCGGCGCGCTTTCTGCCGCTCGGTTCCGGGCACTTGGACGATGCCGGCCACAGGATGCCGAGGCACAGGCCGAACACCAGCTGGAACGGGCCGTACCAGAGCGGATACTCGAGCAGGCTGTGCAACAGGATGACGCCGAGCAGGCCCCACGCCATCAGCCGCAAGGGATCGCGCTCGCGCCACGGCTTTGCCGCCCCCACCATCCACAGAAATCCGCCGCAGATCAGCAGCGCCGCCGGAATGCCCAGCTCCACCGCGAGGTGCAGCGGCAGGTTGTGGGCGTTGTCGAGGATCACGGGGAAACGCGGGCCGTTGTACAGCGTGGCGAAGTGGGCGAAGCTGAGTTCGCCCCAGCCCCAGCCGGTGAGGGGGCGCTGAGCGATCAGGGTCAGGACGTTCTGCCAGAGGACGACGCGGCTGTCGGTAGTAACGGCGGCGGGCTGCAGGCGGTGGAGCATGCCGGTGCCGGAGGCGACCGCGTGGCCAGCGTCACCGCCGCTGGCCAGGTACGGCAGCAGCCAATGAAATGCAGCATACAAGGGGATCGCGCCGAGCAGGACCCACGGTGCAGGAAGACCGAAACGCTCGCTCTGCGGGCCTCTTGGCGATCCGCGGCGCTCCCGCCAGGCCGCGACGGCGGCGATGCCGGTGATCGACAGCAGTTGCAGCAAGCCCGTGCGGGACACTGACGCCGCCACGGCTGCAACCAGCAGAACGGCGGCGACACCCAACGCCCAGTCGGCGCGTCGAGATCGCCGCGACGCATACAGCCATAGCGCCGCGACCAAGGCCAGGTTGATCAGCGTCGCGAACTGGTTGCGCTGGCGAAGATTCCCCCAGGCACGTCCTTCGGAGGGAGAGGTGGTCAGGTGACCAAGAAACTCCGCCCAGCCGTAGTACTGGAGCAGGCCAAGGACCGCGGTCAGCGAGCCTGCGACGAGCAGGCCCACCGCCACTGAACGGGCATGCGGCCCTTGACCGCTGACCGCCCCCGCGCCAATAGAGGCTGCAGCGCCTATTCCCACGAACACGCCCAATGTGGGCCACAGGATCGCGGTGACTCGGCCCGCGTCTGACAGCACGACGAAGAACGCACTTGCGGCCACCCAGATCCACATCTTTCGTTGCAGAGGGGCTGTTGGCATCAGCACCAGCAGTCCTGCAAGGCATGCCCCTGTGACGAACGACTGCCAAGTATTGACTGAGGGTCCCGCGACCAACGGGCTCAAGAAAGGGAATGCCACCAGCCCCGCAAGCATCACGAGACTTGCGCGGTCGGCCACAGGTGCGGGGGCGCAGGCAATGTCAACGGTCATCCGTTGACATTGTGCCCTTGGCCCGAATTTCCGAACGGCGGCCCGGTCGGGCCAGAGAGCAACGCCCGACAACCCTGCCGGCGACAGCTCGCCGTACCGGCAGGATCTCAGAACGGTGGCGAAACCACCGGCCTCCAGGCGCGGCGCCAGACCTTGGGCGCCGAGCAGCCGTCACCGGCCTTCTGCGTGCCGCCCACCCCGGTCAGATAGCCAGTCTCGTTGGTGCAATCGACATCGGGCCTCAGGTCCGGCCGGCCTTCGTTCGGCTGGCCGATCATGTTGCGCGAACTCACGTTGCCACGTGTGAAGCCACCAGCAGGAATGGAGACGATCGAATAGAAATCGAAGCTGCCGTTGGAATCGACGTCGAAGGAATACTTGTTCTTGCCCGTCAGCGCGTCGAGCACGTAAATGATGTTGGGCAGGCTGCCAGTGGCCGTGCAGGACTCGAGGCCCAGGTTCCGGTCTTCCGGCAGGAATGACGTGATCATCACGCTGCTGCCCAGGTTGGCCAGGTCGCCCACAACGCGTTCACCATTGGCCATGGCCCCGGTGTAGTTGATCACCCCCAGATTCAGCAACCACCCCTTTTTGGTTTTCCAGTCCACGGGGTTGGCGCTGACCTGGTAGAAATTCTTGCCATTCTCGATGCCGGTTCCCAGTTTCGCCGATCCCATGTCGATGGTTTGCGCCACCAGATCCGTGAGCACGACCTTGTTGAAGCCCGTCTTGTCGTTGCCCCCGATCGGCGTCTGGTCCCAGATGCCGTAGATGGCCTGCTTTGTTGCAGGCGTCGTCAGGTCGTCCTCGTCCAACAGGATGCCGGTGCCCACCACCACGATGGCGCCGCACTGCGACGTGGTGCTGTACGTGCAGGCGCTCGCGTCGCCGGGGTGGACCTGCCATGTCGGCGCCGCATAGATGGGCTGCGTCTTGCCACCCGGCGTGGTGAACAGCGGCCGGTCATAGGACACCACGAACTTCGAACTACGCAGGTCGAAACGCCACAGATTGCCGTTGGCGTCACCGGCATAGGCGGCAACGATCTTGCGGGTGGTGTCCCGCACGGCGACTACACCGCCCAGGCCGCGGTTGCCGCCGGTGACGGCGTTGCCAAACGCGGCTGGCAGCGGGATGAATTTCTTGAGTTTTCCGGTGATCGCCTCCACCACGTACAGCCCGACCTGCTTACCCGTCGCCGGGTAGTGGCCGCTGCCCGTCAGCACAACCCAAGTGCCGTCGTCCAGCTGACCTGCGGTGGGGTTGTTGGTCACATTGGTCAGGTTGTCGTATCCCTCGGTCTTGTTGTTCAATTCCCAGAGAAAGTGATCCTTGGTCGGGGTCCGGTTCCCCGAGTTCATGGGTGACTCCAAGCCATACATGAAGCTGCCCGCGCGCCCACCCGTGCCGAACACCAGTTGGCGCCATGCGGCGGCTCCGCCCGCAGGGGTCAGGTTGTTCGTGTCGTACACGTCGTGCTCCACCAATGGCCCATCAAGCGTGTAGCGGAAGCGGAAATTCGAGTTGGCCAGATCGATCTGTGAGGCCATGGCCCCCTTGGGCATGAATTCGGCCAGTTCCGTACCGGCCGGAATGCCCGACAGCGTGGTGTCGTTCTTGGCGGCGTTCAGCACATGGACCTTGCCGTTGTTGGTGGCCGCAAAGATGGTCGGAGGCAGCGATGTCTTGTTGCCCTTATAGGCGGCATAGGTGTCCTTGCCATCGACCGAGCCATAGATGTTGTAGCCCATGTCGATACGTCCACCCACGAACACCGGCGGCGAATTGACCGAGGCGCCGATCGGCTGCTTGCGTGAGCGATAGACGGTGTTGTTGATGTCCTTCTGCGGGTCCTCACCCAACAGGTAGCGGATGAAGCTGCTGTCGGTTTTTTGCAGGTTGTCCGCATTCAACAGCGCCTTGAAGTCGAGCGGCAAATTATTCAGCGTCGTGTTGTAGTTCAGCTCCACACGCTTGGTGGCGAGTTTGCTGGGCGCATTGGCGTCGTAGTCCGACAGGGAAAAAATCTTCCGGCTCGTCAGGGCCGGCATCTTGGCATTGGCGGACCATGCGGGAACTGCCTTGCCGGACGAATCCACAGAAAGATAGCCGCCGCTGGCATTCAGCTGGAAAGCCTTGATGTCACCGCTGTTGTCGGCCGTTTGATATTCCGTCGTGTACTTGTATTGGTTTTCCAGTGTCTGGAATTCGCTGCTGTTGCCTGACACGGCCACACCGGCATCGTTGCCCGAACCCACCATGCTGCTGAGCGCATTGTCGAGAGCTTGGCGAACATCTTCGCCCGAATAGACGCTGTACGCGCGACCACCACCAGTGAAGCCGGCGCGGATGAAGTCATCGACGCGCCGGGCATCGGCCGCACTGCCAGAGGTCGAGTTCAAATCGCCAGATGCCCACTTGGGACGCGTTGTTGAATTACCGGCAAGCCAATCGTTGTTGTATGCATTGATTTGTGCCCAGGTCAAACCGTTGGCCGTTCCAGACTCCCCCGACGGCGTCAACCCCCAGCCAATCGTGAAGGTTGTCATGTTCTGCCAGAAAGTGGGGTTGTGCTGGCCTTCAATGGGAGGGACGTTATTAGGCAGCGTGTCAGAGAAGTCCGTGCGCCAGAAGTAACGGGCCGTCAGGTCGGCGAAACCGTAGCTGCTGGCCTCTCCATCGCTGTAAGGGATGTAGAGATTGCGGGCTGCGAGCTTGGTTGCCAGATTGGTATTGGTATTGCTGGACCCCGTGGCTCCGCTCGGATTGAATTGAAGCGCGGCGGGGTTGCCAGACGGATTTCCGCTGTAATTCGTGCCTTGCGTGCTGGCATATTTGATATCGGCGTTTTTTGTGGTTGCAGAATTCCACGCGCCATCGGACAACACGATCGAGTAAGCACGCCGGCAGCTCAGATCGTTGGTTGCACTGGTTTCACCCGTGCTCGTCGGATCATTTTTCCAGGGATTTCCGTAAGTCGATTTGACGTCACCATTGTAATAGCTGGCTGCGAGGGACAACGTATTATGGCTTGGCGTTCCTTGAGCCGGAATGATTCCATAGATCCAGTTGTAGAACTGTGTTTTCCACTTCTTATTGGCATCATCCTTGTCGTCGCTGAAATACCGAACACCTCGTACGATGCTGGTTGCCGTTCCGCTTTTTTCGGTTGCCGTGTTGGTGTAGTTGTATTGAACATATCCCACACGAAACTTGTTGTCATAGTTTTGCATCGCCTGACCCACGGCCGTACTGACCGCGAGGGTGCGAGTGCGATACCAGCGATACCAATTGAGAATGTTTTGAAGTTCTTTTGCCTTGGTGCACTCGGTCGCATTTGCTCCGCAATCTGTGCGCTTGTGCCCGGTGGGCAACGTCACGCCGCCTGATGTCGGAGTGATATCTGTCGTGGTATTGGAGGAGCAGCTGGTGTTCGTGCATCGAACATAGGAAAATTTCGCATCACTGTCTATGCTGCCCGCCGTCGTGTACGTGACATAGGACGGGACGTAATTATCGTCATTGATCGTGTAATCGATGCCCGGCGCCGAATATGTAAATTTTCTGGATGATTGGTTGTCTATGAAAACAAGCGGATTGACTTCTGCGACACCGTTTGAATTGACTCGAGGCGAATAAGTAATCGAAGGGTTGTAGTACTGCGTGTTGACGCTGCTCGATCGCATGCGATACCACGCGTAATCACACGAACTGCCTTTGCATCTTTCAGGCATCGAATACCCTTCCTGGTATTCGTACGCCATCGATCCTGAATTGTCCAGTACGAACATCAGGTTGGGCTTGGCGCCCGGCACTGCACTGAACAATGGCGCTTGGCTGGGCGAGCCGGCAGCAAACGCGCCGACCGCAGGAAAAGCTGCAACAACGAGCGCAGCGATCAAGCGGTGCGCGATCCGTCGAAAAGCTTGCCACGCGTAGGTGGTCGGTGCAAAGGTCTGGAATGCATTGTTCATCGCGATTTCCCCGGGCGATCTGGTACTTCTTCAAAGGTGCCGTGAGGCCGGTGACGTGGTGCGACGCTCGTGGCGCGCAACCAACCGGATCTCAGGCACTGCTATTTGTTTGAGCGAACCGTTGCGTTCGCTATTTCCAGCAATCCGCAACGTCGATGCCCGTGGCTGGGCTCGCTACCCCCTTCACGCCTTGGCTGTTCAGGGTCAACGTGCCGCACTTGTCTGCGCTCATGCTGCCGGTGCGGGTGGCCTTGAGGGTGTAGCTGTGCGTGGTGTCGGGCGCGAATACGGCAATGGTGTAGTTGGCGGTGCCCGTCTTGGGCGAATTGCGCAGGTGCTCGGGAAGCATGCTGACGTTGCCATTCTTCTGTTCAACCTCAGCGGCGCTGCTCCCCCCCGTGCTGACGGTGTAGCGGTCATTGGCCGAGTAATAGCGCTGCATGAACTGCGCGGCTTCCATCAGGATGGCCTGAGCTTCAGCACGCTTGGAACGGCGCACGTACTCCTGATAGCTCGGCAACGCGACGGCCGCGAGGATGGCAACGATCGCGACGACGATCATGACTTCGATCAACGTGAAGCCGCGACGGTGCCTGCGGGAATCGAAAGATGGGTGTGTCATGGCGGAAATAGGCGGGTGCATGGGAATCAACTGCTACGCGACAGCACGGACTGCATCCACGATTCGGCGCCCCGGACGGATTTCCCGGTCGCGTCGTCGAACTTGGCGTTGTTGGCGAAGCCCCGCGCGGTGATCAGGTAACCCGTGAGCTTGGGCGTGGATGTGCTTTCGATCTTCTGGATGAGGCAGCGTGGTTCGATGTCCAACTGCGCAGAGTCGATGTCTGAGCCGGACGGTTTCTTGTTGTAGTAGTCCGCCGGAAGTTTGATCACCTTGTTGCCAGTCCAGCTGGCACTCTTGCGCCACTCCGCGTCGGGATCGAACTCCGACCCGATGGTGGTGGTGATGATCCTGCCGCGCAGGCCTTGGGTGGCCGTGCCGTACTCCGTGTAATCCTTGCCGTCGCCATCGAAGATGGCCACCTGTTCGCAAAAGCGCAACGCGGTTTCTGCAGCCTCGCGGGCCACTTCAGCCGAGCGGATGCCGTTGATGCTGCGCTCGCTCTGGGTCGCATTGCGGATCGCGAAAGTGCCCAGCAGCGACATGATCACGATCAGGATCAGGGTGATGACCAGCACTGCGCCGCGTTCTTGCCGGAAAGGGGTGTGTCCCGAGAAGCTGCACGGGCCACGATGGTTGGAGGGCATGGTGCTCATTGGATGATCAGGCGGTTTCTCAGCAGCACCGTGGTGATGTAGGCCCTGCGCAGATAGCCATCGTTGTTCGTGACGTCAACGTTGCTGCAGTTCTTGTAAGACGTCCCACCGGCGGGCACGTCCTTCACGGTCCGATCGCTGCGCATGAGCAGGCACACACGCACGCTCAACACTCGGCTCCAGCGGTCTTCAGTGAGATCGGGAAGGACACCGCTGCTGGCCAATGCGTCAACCCCCGAAGCATCCAGGTATTTGACGATCTGGTGCCGCATGGGGTCGTAGGTAGAGGCAAGTTCGGCGCTGGGGCGATTGGCCACCCCGTAGAGGATCTGCATGTCTTCGACATTGGCCAGCAATGGCTGCGCGGCGCCGATGGCGTTGGCTGTGGCGCTGCTTTTCTCCGATCCGCGGCAGGACAGCATGGGCTGCGTACTCGCGTCAGTCACCGAGTAGCGGTTGTCTGCCAGGGTGTAGTTTGGCGCTGCAGACGCGGGCGTCGGGGGTGGGGCCACCTGCGAGGGGGTCGCCTCGAGGATGCCGGTGCCCACGCAATTTGTCGCCAACGGCGTGCTGTCGGTCGAGGGCGTCGTGTTGTCCGTGGTGGCCTCGTACCGGATGGCAATGGCGTCGCTGCCACCGCCCGGTTTGCACGCCAGGCTGCCAAAGGCGCCCGCAGCGGTGGCATCGGTAAAGCCACCGTCGCACCCACGCACAGCCGGACCCGCGTAGTTGCCCATCACAGTGGCACCGCTGCCTGGAATGATCTGCCGTGAGTAACCGGCTTGCTTGAGTTGCTGCTGGATCAGGTTGAGCGCGAGGATGCCGTCCTCGTTCATCTGCGTTTCGACCTGGGACATCTGGCTGCCCCGACTGGATGCGACATAGATCGAGAGGCTGGACGCCAGAATCACCAGCCCGAGCGTCAGCGCGATCAGCAATTCGAGCAGGGTGAAGCCGGCGATGTGCTGCCGGCGCGCACGGGGCGAGAAGGTTGCGGTGTTTCTCATAGCGTGACCCGGAAATACATGCAGGTCAGCGAAGCCTCGGTCGTCTCGGAAATGTTGGCGCCCTTGGGACACGGCTGCGACTGACGAAAGCCATCGCCCTCCTGGATCGAGGTCCAGATCAACCAGATGTTCAGCACGCGGGTGGCTGGCAGGCCGTTCACGCCCGCCGGTGCGTCCGTCAGGTCTGCGGTGACGTAGGCGGTGCCGCCCGGCAACCGATTGGCGACGTTGGTGAGCCACTGGGACTTGTCGTAGTTCGCAATGGCCGCGCCGCAGGTATTGATGGGATTCGTGGGGTTGGAGGTGTCGACCTGGCAACTGGCCGGTGCCTCCGTGGGGTCGGTCGTAGCGGCCGAACGCGTGCTGGCGGTGTACGCCGTGGTGTTGGCGTAGTTCGCAAAGCCGGAGAGATTGGCTCGGGCGCGCTCCGTGTAGTCGGTCACCAGGCTCAAGCCGGTGGCCCGCATGCGGGAGAACTGGTTGTACTTGATGGCCGAAGACGTGAGCCCCGCCATGCCGAACAGGGCAACGGCCAGGATGACGATGGCCACCAGCACCTCGATGAGGGTGGCGCCTCGTTGTCTGTTGTGGGTTTTCATGTCCGTGAAGAGAGGGCGGGGCTGTCCAGGTACAGCCGAGCTGTCGGGCGACCTCATCCCTCGTTGCTATCGCAGTCGGTCGCGTTCGCTACGTAGCGGACACGACCAGGCTTGGTGATGCAGAGGGCCTTGCGCGCCCACGGCGTGGCGCTGGCACTGCTGAAACCGGTGGCGTCGATGTCGATGCCGTTGGCAGCGCCGTTCAGCAGACCGTTGGGCATGAAGACAAAGCGCCCTGCGGTCTTGAGCTTGATGGACGCGATGCCGGAGGGCTCCACCTGACGAAGCAACAGTTCATCGCCGTTCGTCGAAGAAAAGTCGTTGTTGGCGTCGCGATCGTTGTTGACGAACACGATCCAGCCGCTGGCGTAGCCTTTGGCGCCCGCGGCGGTCTCACAGGCGGTGGCGGTGCTGGACGCTACCCGGCACACGACGACCGGGCGCCCACGTGCAATGGCCTCGGTGCGCGCAATGCGCAGCGAGCCGGTCAGGGCGTTGACGGTATTGGAAGCACGCCACTGGTTGACGAAGCGCGACATCGAAGGGGCGGCAATGCCGAGCAGGATCGCCAAAATGGAGAGCGTGACCAACAGTTCGATGGCTGTCAGACCGCGTTGGCGACGCGAGGGCTGAAGACCAAGGCATGCCGCGCACAAAAGTCCACGCCATTCGTGGTCAACAGCTTGATCAGCCGGCCGAAGGAGTTTTTGCACTTATTTGAAAATGTGTCTTGATGTGACTTTTGATGCTATGCGATGCATTCGATCAACAAATGCCGCACGTCGCGCAACAACAACCGCTTGGCGGCATTCAACAAATTCGAATAACTCAGGTCAAATGCCAGCTGTCCCGCTGGTCTTGGCCTGCCTGCCAAAACCAATAGGGGCGCCTCAGCCCAGTTCAAACCCTGCGCGCAGCCGAGCCACACCGCCCGGTATCGCGTAGACGCAAAAAAGCCGCCCGAAGGCGGCCTTTCTAGATGCTGTCTGCCTTACTTGCAGGAGCCTGGCAGGTACTTCTGAATTGCGGGAGTTGCCCCAGCGCACTTCCATTCGGAAATTTGCTTGCCTTGGTCCGCATTTGCCGCGGCCAGGGTCAGCTTTGAGCCAGCGGCACCGCCGCCCGTGCCAACCCAGGGAGTCAGCGTCAAAACGTCAGCAGCCACGAAAGCGGTCGCTTGGCCCAGCGCGGTGAAGTTCGGGGTAACAGTGATGACGCCTTCCGCGTCGGTGGCAATCGACTTCACCATCTTGGTCGGGTCGGTAGCTTCACAGCCCCAGGGGGTCGCTCCGATGCTGGTCACGCCCATGGATTGAACGGCCTCGCTGATGGTGGTGCGGCATTGCGATGCGGCCAGGACCACTTCAGACATGCGGGCCTTAACCGTGTAGTCCTTATATGCCGGCAGAGCCACGGCGGCCAAGATGCCGATGATCGCCACAACGATCATCAATTCGATGAGGGTGAAGCCGGCTTGTGCGCGGCGAGCGAGAGTGCGACGGTTCATTCGATTAACTCCAGGTTGGTTTGTAGAGCCCGGGAACCAGCCCGGAGCGGGGTAACTTCCGCAGCATCCGTGCCACCCGGCTTCCCCACCCTGCGACCCCCGTTCGGGCCGTCTTTGGTCACAAGATGGTTACATGATGTGACACAACTCGCACTCAGATGCCAATTGTGTCGACAAATTTGTCATGCCCGACCGGCCCCGGTCAGAAGGTCAGCACCCCGTTCGCCTTGAGCCAGCGGATGTCCCGCTGCGCCAAGCCCGCCACCTCGCGCCCCGCCAGCATCTCGATCTGGCTCATGATTTCTTCGGTCTCTGCCGGCTTGGTGTGGGTGATGTAGATCGGATATTGCTTGTCCGGATCGATCTGCGCCAGCTCGTGCGCCAGCGCCACCGGCGACAGGTGCAGGCTGCGCTCGGCCAAAGCCTCCTCGCGGGAGCTGAAGGCGGTCTCGATGACCAGCATCGCCACGTCGATCGCGTTGATCCGCTCCCAGAAGGGCGGGTTGCGCTCGGTGTCGCCGCTGAAAACCCAGTGGGCGCCGCCTTCCGCCCGGCGGATGGCGAAGCCGCAGGCCGGCACGGTGTGGACGGCCGGCAGCACCTCGATCAGCTTGGGGGCGTCGCTGCCCAGCTCGAGGCGCTGCCCGACCGTGATCTCGTGAAAGCTCACGAACGGCGATTCGGGGCTGGGAATGCGTTCGAAATTCGGCCAGATGACATTGTTGAACACATGCGCCCGCAGCGCGTCGATGGTGGCCGCCAGGGCATGCACGCGCAGGGGCCGGGTGCGGCGGCTGCCGACGGCGTCGAGCATCAGGGGCAGGGCGGCGATGTGGTCGAGGTGCGAGTGGGTGAGCACCACGTCGTCGATGGCGGCCATCTCGTCGAGGGTGAGGTCGCCGACGCCCGTGCCGGCGTCCACGAGCAGGTCCGCATCGACCAGGAACGAGGTGGTGCGGCAGTCCTTGGCGATGGCGCCCGAGCAACCCAGCACGCGAACCTGCATTGTGGAAGACCCCTTGTATGCGTCTGTCGTCATTTGGTGTCGAACCGGGTGGCGCCGTCCCAGTCCGGGTCTTGCGGGCGAAGCGCCATCGAGGCTAAACGCTGGGCGTAGAGCTGGTAAAGGACTTTTTTCGCATCCGCGGCGAGCAGGGGAGCCAGCAAGTTCCGGCCCAGCGCCCAATCCTGGCGGCGGTAGGCGGCGAGCACCTGGCTCCAGCAGTCGAGTTGCTGCCGTGTGTCCTGCGCCTCGGCCGCAGCTTCCGGCACGAGCGGGGTGTAGATGGCGACAGCCTGGGCCTTGCCCTTGACGCGCACGCTGTCGAGTTCCTGCCAGACGAAGCCGGGCGCCGCCTCGCGGGTGGCGCCGCTGGCCACGATCTCGACCCCGTAGTGCCCGCTCAGGCCCTCGAGCCGGGATGCGAGATTGACCGCGTCGCCGACCACGGTATAGCTGCGGCGCGCGGTCGAGCCCATGTCGCCGACGCTCATGAGCCCGCTGTTCAGGCCGATGCCCGCGCTGATTTCGGGGCGGCCGTTGGCGCGGTGCTGGCGGTTGATGTCGTGCACGGCGGCCGCCATGTCGATCGCCGCCTGCACCGCGAGCGCGGCATGGCCGGGGGTGTCGATGGGTGCGCCCCAGAAGGCCATGACGCAGTCGCCCATGTATTTGTCGACGGTGCCGCGGTGCGCGCTGATCACCTCGGTGAGCCGGCTGAAGACGGTGTTCAGGAAGGCCTGCAGCTCGGCCGGCGCCATCTGCTCGGACAGCCGGGTGAAGTCGCGCATGTCGCAGAACATCACGGTCATTTCCTTGCTCTCGGCGCGCATGCTGTAGCGGCCAGGGCGCACGAGCATTTCGTCGACCAGCTGCGGCGGCACGTAGGTGCCGAAGAGCCGCACCAGCCCGCGCCGCGCGCGCGATTCGACGAAGTAGCCCCAGCTCATGTTGAGCGCGAAGGCCAGCGCCACCATGACGAGCGCCGACGCCAACGGGAGCACGAGGCTGTGGCCGACGTAGAGCCAGGTGTTGAGGCCGACCAGCGCGGCGACCACGCCCGCGCCGAGCAGCACGGCGCGCGATGCGGACAGCAGCGACAGCCCGAACGCGAGCAGCAGCCCCGCCGCCAGCACGGTCAGCACTTCATAACCCGGCGCGTAGTCGGGCACGGCCAGCAGGCGCCGGTCGAGCAAGCCCGAGACGATGTTGGCGTGCACTTCGACGCCCGGGAACGCCGCGCCGACCGGGGTGGCGCGCAGGTCCTGCAGGCCGGGCGCGGTGGCGCCGAGCAGCACGATCTTGTCCTTGAGTTCGCCCGGCGCCAGCCGGCCCTCGAGCACGTCGGCAGCGGCCACGTAGCGGAACGACCCTGCGCGCGGCCCGCCGGGGCCGCGGAACGGCACCTGCAGGCTGGCACTCTGGTCGACCGGGATGCGCAGCGACCCCAGCACCAGCGCCTGCAGGCGCGGAAAGTTGCCGTCGCCGGCCACGAGCGCCGGCCGCACGGGCGGCGAGCCGTTCGCCAGCCGGTACACCGCCAGCGCCAGCGACTCGTAGTGCCCGGGCGACGCATGCTCGCCTTCGTAGCGGGCGATGAGCGGCACGCTGCGGATCACGCCGTCGTCGCTGCCGTCACCGACCAGGGTATTCAGGAACCCCGCGACCGGCGCCGCGCGCCCCAGCACCGGCAGGCTGGCGCCGAAGCCGTTCCAGAGCGTGACGAAGGAAGCATGGGGCGGAAAGGCGTCGGGCGGCAGCACGGGCGTCGCCGGCAGCAGCCCCTTGGCGCTGGGCTGTTCGGTGCGCGTGAAGTAGTAGCCGAGCGCCACGGGCTGGCCACGCAGGGCCTGGGCCAGTGTGGCGTCGTGGTCGAGGGTGGGCGCGAGCTGGTCGATTTCGGCAGCGAGGCCCGGCACGCCACTCAATGGCCCGGCTGCGATCTCCTTCAGGCGCCCGAGGCCGGAGCTGCGATCGGGCTCGAGAAACATCACGTCGAAACCGAGCACGGCCACGTGCTGGCGGGCCAGCAGTTCCGTCGTGAGGCTGGCGATCTTGTCGCGCGGCCAGGGCCACTGGCCCTCGCGCGCCAGGCTGGCGTCGTCGACGTCGACGATCACGACCCGCGTGTCGGGCGTGCCCGGCATGGTGGCGCGCAGGCGGGCGTCGTAGATCAGGTGGTCCAGATGCTCGATCACACCCAGCCGCCAAACGCCGGTGGCATGGAGCAGCGCCAGCACCACCGGCAGCAGCGTGATGGCGATGCGCGGCCAGTGCCGCCGCAATGCGCTCATGGCTGGTCAGCCTTGGACAACAAATGCCTGTCGGCGAAAAAACGGGGGGCGGAGCGGGGCGCCGGAAGCGGCTCAGATCCGGACGAACTGCATGCGCGAGGCGCCGCCGAGTTCGAGCACGTCGCCTTCCTGCAGCGCGACGGCTTCGGCGCCCAGCGGGGCGCCGTTGAGCGTGACGCTGCCGACAACGGTGGCCGCCACGTAGCCCTGGCGGCGGCGGGTGACGACGGCCACGGCGACGCCGGGCTTGCCGATGGTGGTGACCACCTTCTGCAGCGGGACGTCCTGGCCTTCGTTGGCGCCCGAGAGCACGCGCAGCACGGGCACGCCCAGCTCGACCAGTGCGCCCGATTCGGTGGGCGCCGACGAGAGCGGCATCGGCGCCGAATACTCGGAGAGCGAGGCCCGCACGGAGCCGGGGCCGGCCATGAGGTTGCTGTGCGAACGGAAATGGATGCGGCAGCCGCCGACCTCGATGACGTCGTTGTCCTGGAGCGCCTGCTTCTGGACGGCCAGCGCATTGACGTAGGTGCCGTTGGTGCTGTTGAGATCTTCAATTTCGACTTCGCCGCCGCTCATGTGCAGCACGGCATGCTCGCCGCTGACGGCGAGATTGTCGATCACGATGTCGTTGTAGGCGCGCCGGCCCAACGTCGTGCGGTTCTTGGCGAGCGCCACTTGGCCGATGACGACGCCATCGACCGAAATGATCATCTTCGGCATGGCCGATTACTCCCCGTTTGCAAAGATCCAGCACCGTCAGGCGGCGCAAACGGTCCGCCGCCTGGGTTGGCTGCTACATGGCCCCGCGGGTCGCTTCGCTGACGCCCGCCTTGGCCAGAACAACTGAAATGTTATCCCGTCCGCCATTGTCGTTTGAAATTGCAACCAAAAGTGAAGCCATCTCCTTCAGCCCCAGATCACGGCTCAAAAGCGTGAAAAGCTGCGCATCCGGCACCATCTCGCTGAGCCCGTCGGAGCACAGCATGTACAGGTCGCCCGGCCTGGCGCTGTGCTCGTGCATCTCCAGCAACACCTGGGCTTCCACGCCCACGGCCCGCGTCACGAGGTTGCGGGTGGGGGAGTTCAGGGCCTCTTCGGGCGTGATGGCGCCCGCGTCGAGTTGCTGCTGGCGCAGCGAATGGTCGCGCGTGAGCTGCTCCAGCTTGTTGTTGCGCAGGCGGTAGCAGCGCGAATCGCCGATGTGGCCGACGACCACGCGCTGGGGGCGGAACGCCGCCAGCACCAGGGTCGTGCCCATGCCTCGCAGTTCTTCGTGGGTGATGCCCGCCTGGAGGATGGCGCCGTTGGCCTCGTCGGTGGCCGCCTGCAGCGCACGCCGGACCACGCGGGCGGGCGCCTGCATGCCGGCCTGGGCGAACCAGCGGCCGAAGCTCGCGTGCATCAGCGAAATGGCCATGGCACTGGCCACCTCGCCGCCCTTGTAGCCGCCCATGCCGTCGGCCAGCAGCGCCAGGCCGAGGGCCGGGTCGACGTGCACAGCGTCTTCGTTGTGAGCGCGCAGGCGCCCGACATCGGTCAGCGCCGCAAACTCCCAGCTAAGCGCCGGTCGACTGGAGAAAAGGGAAACGCCAACACCTGCCATCGTTTGTCAGCGCTCGCTTTTTGAAGGGATCAGTGCGCAGCAGCGCGTGCGCGCCGTTGCAGGAAGCGGCCCAGGGCCACGACGAGCACCGCGCCGGCGATCGCGCCCGCGTAGTGCATCCAGGGGTTGGCTGCCAGCGCCTCGTGCAGCGACACGTCGCTCACGATGGTCTCGCCGCCGACCCAGCCGATCAGCGCGGCACCCAGCATGACGATGATCGGGAAGCGTTCCATGAGCTTGATCATGAGCGTGCTGCCGAAAATCACCAAGGGGATGCTGATGGCCAGACCCAACACCAGCAGCACCATGCTGCCTTGCGCGGCGGCCGCCACGGCGATCACGTTGTCCAGGCTCATCACCAGGTCGGCCAGCAGGATGGTCCGCACGGCCGCGAACATGCTGCCGTATTCCTTGGACTCGCCGTCGCCTTCGTCTTCCTCGCTGAGCAGCTGCAGGCCGATCCACAGCAGCAGGGCGCCGCCGATGATCTGCAGGTAGGGCAGCGCCAACAGCTTGGCCGCCACCACCGTCAGCACGATGCGCAGCACCACGGCCGCGCCCGAGCCGAACAGCACGGCTTTTTTCTGTTGCGCGGGCGGCAGCGATCGCGCCGCCATGGCGATCACGACGGCGTTGTCGCCCGAGAGGATGATGTTGATCCAGACGATCTTGATCAGACCGATCCAGAAGTCCGTGCTTTGAAGAAGTTCCATGTCTCTGATTCCACTGTGTTGTAGTTAAAAAAGCGCCCGCAACTCAATGCGGGCGCTTTTTCATTTCTGCGTGGTAATGCGAGCGGCGGGAATGCCGCCAGCGGTGGGTGTGCTTTTTACAGCTTGCCCTTGAGCAGCTTGGCCAGCTCCGAGAAGTTGCGCGTCACGGTGAAGCCGCACTCTTCCATGATGGCGAGCTTGGCTTCGGCCGTGTCGGCGCCGCCCGAGATCAGCGCGCCGGCGTGGCCCATGCGCTTGCCGGGAGGGGCGGTGACACCGGCGATGAAGCCGACGACCGGCTTCTTCATGTTGTCCTTGCACCAGCGGGCTGCGTCAGCCTCGTCGGGGCCGCCGATTTCGCCGATCATGATGACGGCGTCGGTGTCCGGATCGTCATTGAAAGCCTTCATCACGTCGATGTGCTTCAGGCCGTTGATCGGGTCGCCGCCGATGCCGACTGCCGACGATTGGCCCAGGCCGATTTCCGTCAGTTGAGCCACGGCTTCGTACGTCAGCGTGCCCGAGCGCGAGACCACGCCGATGCGGCCCTTGCGGTGGATGTGGCCGGGCATGATGCCGATCTTGATTTCGTCGGGCGTGATGAGGCCAGGGCAGTTCGGGCCCAGCAGCAAGGTCTTCTTGCCGCCGGCCGCTTCCTTGGCCTTCATCTTGTTGCGCACTTCGAGCATGTCCCGAACCGGGATGCCTTCGGTGATGCAGATCGCCATGTCCAGGTCGGCTTCGACAGCTTCCCAGATGGCGGCCGCGGCGCCTGCCGGCGGCACGTAGATCACCGACACGGTGGCGCCGGTCTGCGTGGCGGCTTCCTTCACCGAACCGAAGATCGGGATGTTGAAGATCGACTCGCCGGCCTTCTTCGGGTTCACGCCCGCCACGAAGGCGTTCTTGCCGTTCGCGTATTCCTGGCACTTCTCGGTGTGGAACTGACCGGTCTTGCCGGTGATGCCTTGCGTGATGACTTTGGTGTCTTTGTTGATGTAGATCGACATGACTTGTTCCTTAGGCCTTCTTGACTGCTGCCACGACCTTCTGGGCCGCGTCCGCCATGGTGTCGGCGCTGATGATCGGCAGGCCCGACTCGGCCAGCAGCTTCTTGCCTTCGACTTCGTTGGTGCCCTTCATGCGCACGACCAGCGGCACTTGCAGGTTCACGGCCTTGCAGGCTGCGATCACGCCGGTGGCGATGGTGTCGCACTTCATGATGCCGCCGAAGATGTTCACGAGGATGGCCTCCACGTTCTTGTTCTTCAGCATGATCTTGAAGGCTTCCGTGACCTTCTCGGGGGTGGCACCGCCGCCCACGTCCAGGAAGTTGGCCGGCTCGCCGCCGAACAGCTTGATGGTGTCCATGGTGGCCATGGCCAGGCCGGCGCCGTTCACCAGGCAGCCGATGTTGCCGTCCAGCGAGATGTAGGCGAGGTCGAACTTCGAGGCCTCGACTTCGGCCGCGTCTTCTTCGTCCAGGTCGCGCAGGGCCACGATTTCGGGGTGGCGGAACAGCGCGTTGCTGTCGAAGTTGAACTTGGCGTCCAGGGCGACGACGTTGCCCTTGCTGTCACGGTTGAGCGGGTTGATCTCGACCAGCGAGGCGTCCGTCTCCATGTAGCAGGTGTAGAGCTTCTTCAGGATGTCGACCGTCTGGGCGGTCGAATCGGCCGGCATGCCGATGCCGTCGGCAATTTCCTTGGCTTGCGCGTCGGTCAGGCCGTCCTTGGGGTCGGCGTAGACCGTGATGATCTTCTCGGGGGTGGAATGGGCCACTTCCTCGATGTCCATGCCGCCTTCGCTCGAAGCGATGAACGCCACCTTCTGGGTGGCGCGGTCGGTCACGGCCGAAATGTAGTATTCCTTGTTGATGTCGGCGCCGTCTTCGATGTAGAGGCGACGCACCTTCTGGCCTTCAGGGCCGGTCTGGTGGGTCTTGAGCTGCATGCCGAGGATCTCGCCAGCCAGCTTCTTGACGTCTTCGATCGACTTGGCGACCTTGACGCCGCCGCCCTTGCCGCGGCCACCCGCGTGGATCTGGGCCTTGACGACCCAGACCGGGCCTCCAAGCTTCTGGGCGGCCTCGACCGCCTCCTGAACCGTATAGGCCGGGATGCCGCGCGGCACCGGCACGCCGAACTTGGCAAGGATTTCCTTGCCTTGGTACTCGTGAATCTTCATGAGGGATGTCTCTCGGAAGGAGGAGGTTGAGAACGGGAGATCGGGAGTGAGACTGTTGTTTCTGCTCTGTTGTTCGCGGGCGACGGCAGCCTGACGGCTGGGGGCGGCGAACAACCGCGGACTGTATCATGGTGCGCCGCACCAATACTTGATGTGCGGTTGCGGTCAATACGTACTTTCTTCTAGCCACCCTACGCATACTCCGATATGGCCAAGGTTTTCATCGACGGCGAAGCCGGCACCACCGGCCTGCAAATTCGCGAGCGGCTGCAGACGATGCCGCAGATCGAGCTCGTGAGCATCGCGCCCGAGCTGCGCAAGGACGTGGCCGCCAAGCGCGAGCTGATGGCCGGCGTCGACCTCGTGGTGCTGTGCCTGCACGA
The DNA here is from genome assembly GCF_059423125.1 of Variovorax sp. GW531-E2. NCBI lineage: Bacteria > Pseudomonadati > Pseudomonadota > Betaproteobacteria > Burkholderiales > Comamonadaceae > Variovorax > Variovorax sp. GW531-E2. Next base: position 48,231 of record NZ_JBWKXQ010000044.1, read on the forward strand.
CGACGCGGCGCGCGAATCGGTCGCGCTGATCGACCAGCTCCCGGGCAAGAAGCCCAAGATCATCGACGCCTCGACCGCCCACCGCATCGCGCCGGGCTGGGTCTTCGGCTTCCCCGAACTCGTCGAAGGCCACTGGCAGGCCGTGGCCCAGGCCGACCGCGTCGGCAACCCCGGCTGCTACGCCACCGGCGCCATCGCCATGGTGCGCCCGCTGGTCGACGCGGGCCTGCTGCCGGCCGATTTCCCGGTGTCGCTGCCTTCGGTGAGCGGCTATTCGGGCGGCGGCCGGACCATGATCGAGGACTACGAGGCCGGCAAGGCGCCGCTGTTCGAGACCTACGCGCTGGGCCTGAAGCACAAGCACATCCCCGAAATCATGACCTACACCGGCCTCACGCGCCGGCCGGTCTTCATTCCGTCGGTGGGCAATTTCAAGCAGGGCATGCTGGTCCAGCTACCGCTGCACCTCGACCTGCTGCCCGGCAAGCCCAAGGCCGGCGACCTGCAGGACGCCCTGGCCGCCCATTACGCCAAGAGCAACACGCCCGAGCAGTTCGTGAAGGTGCTGCCGCCGACCGACGACGGCAAGCTCGACGCGCTCGCGCTCAACGACACCAACCAGCTGGAGATCCGCGTGTTCCCGAACGAGGACCACCGCCACGCCGTGGTGATCGCACGCCTGGACAACCTGGGCAAGGGCGCCAGCGGCGCCGCGGTGCAGAACCTCAAGCTGATGCTGGCGCTCTGAGCCCCCGCTTCAAGCGCTGATAAGAGAAAGGCCGGCCCGCAAGGACCGGCCTTTTTTGCTTTCAGTCGGCCCGCATCGTGCCCGTGTCGCGGTAGCGCACGTGCCATGAAAACGCCTCTTCGAGCCGGTGCGGCGTGTGGCCGCCGCAGGTCGCCACAGCACGCGTGTAGTAATCCTGCAGCATCGCGCGGTACGGCTCGGCCGCGCAGTTCGCGATGATCGCCGCCGCCCGTTCGCGCGGTGCCAGCCCGCGCAGGTCGGCCAGGCCCACCTCGGTGACCAGGATGTCGACGTCCTGCGGCGCATGGTCCACGTGCGACACCATCGGCACGATGCTCGACACCGCGCCCTGCTTGGCGACCGACTTGGTCGCGAAGATCGACAGGTAGGCGTTGCGCGCGAAGTCGCCCGAGCCGCCGATGCCGTTCATCATGTGCGTGCCCAGCACGTGGGTCGAATTGACGTTGCCGTAGATGTCGGCCTCCAGCGCCGTGTTCAGCGCAATGATGCCCAGGCGCCGGATGATCTCCGGGTGGTTGCTCACCTCCTGCGGCCGCAGCACCAGCCGGTCCTTGTAGCGCGCCAGGTCGCCGAACACCTGCCGCGCCTTCGCGGGCGACAGCGTGATCGACGAGCCCGAGGCGAAGTCGAGCTTGCCGGCGTCGAACAGGTCGAAGGTCGAGTCCTGCAGCACCTCCGAGTACATCGTGAGGTGCTCGAACGGCCCGGCGCCCAGCCCCGACATCACCGCGTTGGCGACCGTGCCGATGCCCGCCTGCAGCGGCAGCAGCCGCTCGGTGAGCCGGCCCTGCGCCACCTCGCGCTCGAAGAACGCCACCAGGTGCGCCGCGATGGCGGCGGTCTCGGCGTCCGCCGGCAGCACGGTGGAGGTGCTGTCGGCCTTGTCGGTGATCACGATGCCCAGGATCTTCTCGGGCGGGATCTCGATGGCGCTGGTGCCGATGCGGTCGTGCGGCGCCACCAGCGGCATCGGCTCGCGCTGCGGGCGGTGCTTGGGAATGAAGATGTCGTGCAGCCCTTCGAGCGCGGTCGACTGCGAGGTGTTGATCTCGACGATCACCTTGTCGGCCAGGATCGCGAAGCTCGCGCTGTTGCCGATCGAGGTGCTCGGCACCAGCGCGCCGGTCTCGGTGATGGCCACCGCCTCGATGATCGCGATGTCGATCGGCGGGATCTGCCGCGTGCGCAGCATCTCGACGGTTTCCGACAGATGGTGGTCGATGAACATCACCTCGCCGCGGTTGATCGCCTGGCGCAGAACGGTGTCGACCTGGAACGGCATGCGCCGACTGATGGCGCCGGCCTCGGTCAGCTGGCGGTCCACGTCGCCGCCGAGCGAGGCGCCGGTCATGAGCGTGATCTTCATCGGCTCGCGGCGCGCGCGGGCCGCGAGCGCCAGCGGGACGGCCTTGGCGTCGCCGGCGCGCGTGAACCCGCTCATGCCGACCACCATGCCGTCGCGGATCCATTCGGCGGCGGCCTCGGCGGTGGTGATCCTGCTGCGCAGGGCGGGCAGGCGGATGCGGTCTTCGTGCGGCATGGGGGACAAAACGTCTTTCTTTCGTCAGGCAGGAAAAGGAAAAGCCGGCACCGCGCGCGCGGCGGGTGTCAGCGCAGGAAGTAGTCGACCGGCACCAGCGGCGCCGGCGCCGGGGCGCCCACCGACTGGCACAGGTCGATCTCGAGCGTGCGGCACAGGGCCTCGAGCGGCAGGTCGTTCGACTCGGTGCCGAAGGGCTCCTCGATCTCGTCGCCGAGCGCGTCCAGGCCGAAGAAGGTGTAGGCCACGATCAGCACCACCACCGGCGTCATGAACCCGACCGAGTCCACCAGCCCGAAGGGCAGCAGGTAGCAGTACAGGTACGCCGTGCGGTGCAGCAGCAGCGTGTACGAGAAGGGAATGGGCGTGCTGAGGATGCGCTCGCACGACGCGGCCGCGGCGCTCAGCGCCGACAGCGTGCCGTCGACGCCCGCCGCCAGCGCCGGATCGATGCGCCGCGCACGCAGCGCTTCGCGCAGGTCGGCGCCCATATGCATCAGCAGCGCATGCGGCCGGTTGGCGACCTGGGTCAGGCCCTGCCACTCCGCTTCGCGCAGGAAGGGCTTTGTGTCGGCGGCGGCATCGGTGCCGCGCAGCTGGTGGCGCAGCGCATGGGCGAAGGCCGCGGCGCGCAAGGTCATGCGCACGCGCAGGTCGTCCAGGCGGCGGACGGTGTCGGCGCCGGCGTTCACCGGCGCATCGCCGTCGATGAGGCTCTGGCACTGACGCGCCAGGTTGCGCGAACGCAGGATCACCTCGCCCCAGAGCTTGCGCGCCTCCCAGAAGCGGTCGTAGGCCGCGGTGTTGCGAAAGCCCAGGAAGATCGCCAGCGGCAGGCCCAGCAGCGCGAAGGGCACGGTGCCGAGCGGAATCTTGATGGAGCCGAAGCGCCCGTGCAGCACCGTGACGACGATCGCCACGATCACGTTGAGCGTCAGCGCCGCGGCGATGCGCGGCAGGACGGAGCCCCGCCAGGACAGAAACAGCTTGAGCCCGGACGGGCGTTTCCGGACGATCATGAAAGCGGGGGGCAGGGGAGACAGGCAGGCATGGAGGCCGCGCACACCGCAAGGCCCGCGCGGGCGCTGATTGTCGCCGAGGCGTCAGCGCGAGGGCGGCGGGGCGCCCCAAGACCAACGAAGACGGTCGGGCTCAGCGCACGAGCCACAGCCCCACGCCCAGCAGGACGGCCTGCGCCACCAGCGCGATGTAGAAGAGCTTGCGCGAGGGCGTCGCCATCTCCTGCAGCACCTCGTGGATGCGGCGCGTGAGCAGGGCGCGCAGGGCAGGGTCTTCGCCCGTCGCCGGCGTCGTCGCACCGTGCGCGGCACGCTCCTGCTGCCACTCGGCCAGCATGTCGCTCAGGGGCAGGCGACCCAGCACGAAGCCGACCACCGCGCGCACGGCCCGGCCTTCGCCGAGCACCGGTGCGAGCTGCTGGCACAGGGCGTCGGGCGACAGCCAGTCGGCCACGCGCTGCAAGCCGCCATGGGTGCGCGGCATGGCTTCGATGCGGCCCGCGATCGCGTCGCCCAGCCGCTGCGACACGGCCTCGCCGCGCGCCGCGACCAGGTGCTGCATCGCGCGGGCGCGGCCCCGCTGCACGCCGAGCAAAAAGTACACACCGACAAACAGCGACAGCAGCACGGCCACCAACAGCGGCGGCGACATGATCAGCGCCAGGATGGCGCCCGCGCCACCGGCGCGCGCCGCCGGGATGCCCGGGCCCTGCAGCTGGCTCAGGTAGTAGAAGAACACGCCGCCGCCGAGAAACAGGCCGATCAGCGCGCCCTTGATGGCCGAGCCGGCGAAGGCGAAGCCGGCCTTGGCGCCGGTGCGAACGAGGGACTGCGGGTGGGCGGG
>NZ_JBWKXQ010000045.1:0-50787 GCF_059423125.1 Variovorax sp. GW531-E2
GCTCGGGACTCCAGCCGTTGGACGCCGGCGACGACGCGCGCTTCGACTCGGCGGGGTCGAACAGCGGCGCGGGAATGGTCGGCGCGCGCAGCTGGGCCGGTGCGGTGGTGGCCCATTCGCGGTCGGCAGGGCTGGGCGCCGGGGGCGGCACGCGGTCGGCGGCCGACAGCCGGCCACCGCAGTTCCTGCAGAAATTGGCACCCTCGCGGTTGTCCGCGTCACAGACCGGGCAGATCAAGGCCATGGCTCACCAGCAATTCTCGGGATCGGAAACGAAGACTTGTTCTTGTTGTTGTGCGGCGGCTGGCAGCGCGCGGCGAGCCGGAAGGCTCCACTCGACTCAGGTGACGGCCACCCGCTTGGAGCGGTGCGCCATGCGCTTGGCGATCACGGCGCCGAGCGCCATCGCGATGTCCAGCGCCATGTTGGGCTGACGGTTCGACATTTCGGAGAACCGCACGGCCGTGAGGCGCCACACGCGCCCCGCGCCGGTGACCACCACGTTGGCCGCATGCGGCTCGCGCGAGAAGAACGAGCCTTCGCCCACCACCGAGCCCGGCGACAGCACGGCCAGGCGCATCTGTTCCTTGCTGCTGACGCGGTGCACGCTGATGGCGCCGCTTTCGACGAAGAACACCGAGCGGTCGTGCGTGCCTTGGGAGATCAGCACGTCGCCGACACCGGTCTCGATGGGCTGCAGATAACCCGCGAGCGTGTCCCACTGCGCGACGCTCAAGGTCAGCGCGAACGCGTCGGCGCTCAGGTTCTCCGCGATGGAGCGGCTCAGGTTCTGGATGGACATGTTTTTCTCGACCCCCGCAAGTGATCCGAAGTATCCGCGAAGGCCCCGAGGTTCGGCTACAACTGTTTACGCTTTCACCAGCGAAGCGCACGCATGTGTCGCTATTTCCCGATACAGAAGCGCGAAAAGATGACCCCCAGGAGGTCGTCCGCGCCGAACTCGCCGGTGATCTCGTTGAGCGCGTTCTGCGCCAGCCGCAGCTCCTCGGCCAGCAGGTCGAGCAGCTGGGCCTGCGCCGCCAGGTGGGCGGCCGCCAGCGCGAGGTGCGTCTCGACGCGGGCCAGTGCCTGGACGTGGCGTGCGCGCGCCAGGTAGACGCCCTCGGGCACGGCCTGCCAGCCGGCCATTGCCAGCAGCTGGTCGCGCAGCGCCTCGATGCCCGCACCGGTCTTGGCCGACAGGGCGATGCCTTCGGACGGCGGCGCGGCCGACCCCGCCGCGTCCTGCTTGTTCCACACATCGAGCACCGGCACGCTCGCCGGCAGCTTGCGCTGCAGGCCGGCCAGGATCTCGGCGTCGGCGGCGGCGTAGTCGGGCTGGCCGGCGCGCGTGAGGTCGTGCAGGAACAGCACGGCATCGGCGCTTTCGATCTGCCCCCAGGCGCGCGCCACGCCGATCTGTTCGACCTCGTCGGTGCTGTCGCGCAGGCCGGCGGTGTCGGCCACATGCAGCGGCACGCCGTGGATCTGGATGGTCTGCGAGACCACGTCGCGCGTGGTGCCCGCGATGGCGCTCACGATGGCCAGCTCGGCGCCGGCCAGCGCGTTGAGCAGCGAACTCTTGCCGGCGTTGGGCTGGCCCGCGATCACCACCTTGATGCCTTCGCGCAGCAACGCGCCTTGCTTGGCGCGCTGTTGCACGGCGGCCAGCTGCGCCTGAAGCCGTTGCAGCTGGCCGGTCGCGTCGGCTTTCTGGAGGAAGTCGATCTCTTCCTCGGGGAAGTCGAGCGTGGCCTCGACCAGCATGCGCAGGTGGATCAGCGCATCGCGCAGCGTGTGGATCTCGCGCGAGAAGGCGCCCGACAGCGAGCGCCCGGCGCTGCGCGCGGCCGCCTCGGTGCTGGCGTCGATCAGGTCGGCGATGGCCTCGGCCTGGGCCAGGTCGATCTTGCCGTTGAGAAAGGCGCGCTGGCTGAACTCGCCCGGCTCGGCGACGCGCAGGCCGGGCAGGCGCGGGCGGCCGGTGGCCGGATCGATTTCGGCCGCGGCCTCGAGGCAGCGCGACAGCAACAGCTGCAGCACGACCGGGCCGCCGTGCGCCTGCAGTTCGAGCACGTCTTCGCCGGTGTAGGAATGCGGCGTCGGGAAATGGATCGCCAGGCCGTGGTCGACCGGCTCGCCTTGCGCATCGCGAAAGGGCAGGTAGGTGGCTTCGCGCGGCTTGAGGGCGCGGGCGCACAGCGCCTGGACCAGCGGCGCCAGCCGGGCGCCCGACACGCGAACGATGCCGACCGCCCCGCGCCCCGGGGCGGTGGCGATGGCGACGATGGGATCGGTGGTGCGGGCGAGGGTCATGACAGCGCGATTCTTTCAGCAAAAAGCAAAGGGCCGCGGATGCGGCCCTTTGCGGGTGGCGGAGGCCGGCGGGCTTACTTGCCGAGCACGCCCAGTCGCTTGTTGATGAACCACTGCTGCGCGATCGACAGCACGTTGTTCGTGATCCAGTACAGCACCAGGCCGGCCGGGAAGAAGATGAACATCACGCTGAACGCGAGCGGCATGATCCACATCAGCTTGGCCTGCATCGGATCGGGCGGCGTCGGGTTGAGCCAGGTCTGGAACAGCGAGGTGGCCGTCATGACGATCGGCAGGATGTACCAGGGATCGGGTGCCGACAGGTCGGTGATCCAGCCGATCCACGGGGCGTGGCGCATTTCAACCGACGACAGCAGCACCCAGTACAGCGCGATGAACACCGGGATCTGGATCACGATGGGGAAGCAGCCGCCCATCGGATTGACCTTCTCGGTCTTGTAGATCCGCATCATTTCCTGCTGCATTTCTTGCGGCTTGTCCTTCAGCCGCTCACGCATTTCCATGATCTTCGGGTTGATGGCCTTCATCTTGGCCATGCTGGCGTAGGCCTTGGCGTTGAGCCAGTAGAAGGCCGCCTTCAGCAGCACCACGAGCGCCACGATCGCCCAGCCCCAGTTGCCCAGGATGCCGTGCAGCTGCGTGAGCAGCCAGTACAGCGGCTTGGAGATGATCGCGAAGATGCCGTAGTCCTTCACCAGGTCCAGGCCGGGGGCGATGGCTTCGAGCTTCTTTTCTTCTTCGGGGCCGGCGAACAGCGCGCTGTTCACGACCTGCGTGGCGCCCGGGGCGATCTTCGGCAGCGTGGCGACCATGGCCACGGTGAAGAGGTTGTCGCCCAGGTCCTTCACGCGGAATTCGCGGCGCAGCTGTTCGCTGGCCGGGTCGCCCTTGAGCAGCCAGGCCGACGCGAAGTAATGCTGCACCATCGCGATCCAGCCGTCGTTGGCCGGCGGCGGCGGCTCGACCTTGCCCTTGGCGATGTCCTTGAAGTCGAGCTTGTGGAACTTCTTCTCGTTGGTGTACGCGGCCGGGCCGGTGAAGGTGTTGGTGCCGAACATGGTGCCGGCGGCCACGGTGCCGTGGCGCAGCAGCTGCATGTACAGCTGCGCGTCGCGCGGCTGGTCGCTCACGTTGACCACTTCGTGGCGCACGCCGATGACGTAGTCGTCACGCTTGAACACGTAGGTCTTGATGTACTTCAGGCCGCCGACCGGGGCGCTTTCGAAGCTCACTTCGAGCGTGTTCTGGCCGTCGGCCATCGTGCGCGGACCGGCCTTGGGCGTCATGGCCGTCAGGTGGTTGGGGAAGGCGTCGCCGGCGACGGGGTTCAGCAGGCCGGTCTGCGCCACGTAGCGCGTGGCTGGCGAGCCGTTTTCGAACAGCACGACGCGCTTGGTGCGGTCGGCTTCGTCGTACTTGAGCAGTTCGAGGTGGTTGACCGTGGCGCCTTCGCTGTCGATCGTCGCCTTGAACAGGTCGGAGGTCACCACGACCTGCTCGCGCGGCGCGGCCGGGGCCGCCTGCGTGGGCACGGCGCCCGCGGTGCCGCCGGCTGCGGCAGCCGCGGTCGGCACGCCGTTGTTGGCAGCGCTGCCCGTGGCCGGCGCCGTGGCGGCGGGCTTGGTCGACGGCAGGAAGGTCGGCTTGTTGCCGTTGAAGACCTGCCATTGGTCCCACAGCAGCACGAGCGAGAAACCAAAAATCACCCACAGGATCGTGCGGCGGATATCGTTCATGACGAAGACTTCTTGTCGGAGGAGAGAAGAGACGAAAACAGCGATCCTGACTTGTCAGTGCGACGCTGAGATTTCGGTGGAACCGGATCGTGGCCGCCCTGGCACCAAGGCTGGCAGCGCGCGATGCGGTGCAGAGTCAGGTAGCTGCCCTTGAGCGCTCCGTGCACTTCCAGCGCCTCGATCGAGTACACGGAGCAGGTCGGCGTGAAGCGGCACGACTGCCCGAGCCAGGGGCTCAGCAGCAGGCGGTAGCCCTTCACGAGGCCGATCAGCAGGCGTTTCATGCGGAGGCAGGTGCGGGGGAGGCGGCAGCCGGTGCCGGCGGACGCCCGGCGCGCGCCAGCAATTGCTGGAGCTCGGCGCGCACGGCGGCCTTGAGCTTGTCCGAGGAGGCGCTCACGAACGCCTTGCGATCGAAACCGGCGCGCAGACGCACCACGTGCGCGGCACGCGGCAACACGACGCCGGGCGCGGCGCTCACGGCGTAGATCTGGCGCTTGATGGCGTTGCGCGTCACCGCGCGGCGTGCCCAGCGCTTGGGCACCATGGCGCCCAGCCAGACCTCATCGGACGGAAACAGCGAAGCGGCGCCCGATGGGGAAACATCGAGCGCACAGCGGTGCAATGCGAAATGGGCAGTGCGCGCCACGGTGGCACCTGCGAGGACGGCCTGGAATTGCGCGCGGGTCTTGAGCCGCTGCAAGGAAGCCGGGCCGCGGACGTCGCTGCTGGCGGGGCCAGGCGCAGAGGCTGCAGGAGCCTGCGCGGACGTGTCGGCGGCTGACAACGGCAGGTGGGGTGCCGTCAGACGGCCAGGCGCTTGCGGCCCTTGGCGCGGCGTGCGTTGATCACGGCGCGGCCGCCACGGGTCTTCATGCGGACCAGAAAGCCGTGGGTACGGGCGCGGCGGACTTTGGATGCTTGGTAAGTGCGTTTCATGATGGTTTCCTGATTCCCTGTTTGCGCCGGTTTCCGCATGAAGGCATGCAAAAACCCGGCGAGCGCTGGGGGAGCGAGTTTCGGATGGCCCCCGAAAGACGCTGTGAAGGCTTTTCAGGGAAACCCGCAATTATCGCAAACATTGGCCGCCGGAACAATCTTCGACTGGATTTGCGGGCCTTTCCATGTGCAGCGCAGCATGTGGATAAGGTTTTGACAAGTTAGAATGCCCGGCGCCTTCCAGCAGAGAATATCCACAATACCTATACAAGAAATGCCCGAGGGTTCCATCACTTTTTCAAGCGCCCATGTCGACTGACGGCATCGGCGAAAGCCTGTGGCAGGCCTGCGTCGACCAGCTCGCGCAGGAGCTGTCCGAGCAGCAGTTCAACACCTGGATCAAGCCCCTCACCGCGCAGGTCGCCGACGACCTTTCGCGCATGACGGTGTTCGTCGCCAACCGCTTCAAGCTCGACTGGATTCGGGCCCAGTACGCGGGCAAGATCGCGGCCATGGCCGAGAAGATGTACGGCCAGCCGGTCACCATCGAGTTAGCGCTCGCTCCTCGCGAAACCCCCGTCCGTGTTGCACCCATGGCCATCATGGCCGAAACGGATGTGCCGCGCGACGTGGCCGGCCCGGGCGAGGAACCGGCGGCCGCCGGCTTCAAGAACCGGCTCAATTCGGGGCTCACGTTCGACACCCTGGTCGAGGGCACGGCCAACCGCATGGCGCGCGCCGCGGCCATGCACGTGGCCGGCATGCCGGGCCACCTGTACAACCCGCTTTTCATCTACGGCGGCGTCGGCCTGGGCAAGACCCACCTGATGCACGCTGTGGGTAACCGGCTGCTGGCCGACCGGCCCGATTCCAAAGTTCTCTACATCCACGCCGAGCAGTTCGTGTCGGATGTGGTCAAGGCCTATCAGCGCAAGACTTTCGATGAGTTCAAGGAACGCTACCACTCGCTCGATCTGCTGCTGATCGACGACGTGCAGTTCTTCGCCAACAAGGACCGCACGCAGGAAGAGTTCTTCAACGCCTTCGAGGCCCTGCTGGCCAAGAAGTCGCACATCGTGATGACCAGCGACACCTACCCCAAGGGGCTGGCCGACATCCACGAGCGGCTGGTGTCGCGCTTCGATTCGGGCCTCACGGTGGCGATCGAGCCGCCCGAGCTCGAGATGCGCGTGGCCATTCTGATCAACAAGGCCCGCGTCGAAGGCACCGAAATGCCCGAGGAAGTCGCCTTCTTCGTGGCCAAGAACGTGCGCTCCAACGTGCGCGAGCTCGAAGGCGCGCTGCGCAAGATCCTGGCGTACTCGCGCTTCAACCAGAAGGAGATCTCGATCGCCCTGGCGCGCGAGGCGCTGCGCGACCTGCTGTCGATCCAGAATCGGCAGATCTCGGTCGAAAATATCCAGAAGACGGTGGCCGACTACTACAAGATCAAGGTCGCCGACATGTACAGCAAGAAACGCCCGGCCAGCATTGCACGGCCGCGGCAGATCGCGATGTACCTGGCCAAGGAGCTCACGCAGAAGAGCCTGCCGGAAATCGGCGAGCTGTTCGGCGGTCGCGACCACACGACGGTGCTCCACGCAGTGCGAAAGATTTCGGGCGAGCGCCAGCAGCTCACCGAACTCAACCAGCAGCTGCACGTCCTCGAACAGACCCTCAAAGGCTGAAGCCGAATGTCATCAAGAACGCCCCTCGCGACAGCGGAGAATGGCGTCCTGAAAGCTGATTCAAAGAGATAAGAGAAGAGGAAGAAGACATGATCGTTTTGAAGGCAACCCAAGACAAAGTTCTTGCCGCGCTGCAGTCGGTGGCCGGCATCGTGGAGCGGCGTCATACCCTGCCGATCCTGGCCAATGTGCTGATCCGCAAGACCGGCGGCCAGCTGCAGCTGACCACCAGCGACCTCGAGATCCAGATCCGCACCACCGCCGAGCTCGGCGGCGGCGAGGGCAACTTCACGACCACCATCGGCGCGCGCAAGCTGATCGACATCCTGCGCACCATGCCGGCCGACCAGACCGTGAGCCTCGAATCGAGCGCCAGCAAGCTCGTGCTCAAGGGCGGCAAGAGCCGCTTCACGCTGCAGTCGCTGCCCGCCGAAGACTTCCCGCTGGTGCAGGAAGCCGCCAATTTCGGCCCCGTGTTCAGCGTGCCGCAAAAGACGCTGAAAGACCTGCTCTCGCAGGTCTCGTTCGCGATGGCCGTGCACGACATCCGCTACTACCTGAACGGCATCCTGTTCGTGGCCGAAGGCAAGCAACTGAGCCTGGTGGCCACCGACGGCCACCGCCTGGCGTTCTCGTCGGCCATGCTCGACGTCGAAGTGCCCCGCCAGGAAGTGATCCTGCCGCGCAAGACCGTGCTCGAAATGCAGCGCCTGCTGTCCGACGCCGAAGGCGCCATCGAGATGCAGTTTGCGAACAACCAGGCCAAGTTCAGCTTCGGCGGCATGGAGTTCGTCACCAAGCTGGTCGAGGGCAAGTTCCCCGACTACAACCGCGTGATTCCCAAGAACCACAAGAACACCGTCACGCTGGGCCGCGCGCCGCTGCTGGCCAGCCTGCAGCGCACCGCCATCCTGACCAGCGAGAAGTTCAAGGGCGTGCGCCTGAACATCGAGCCGGGCACGCTGCGCATCGCGTCGAACAACGCCGAGCAGGAAGAAGCCCAGGACGAGCTCGACATCGACTACGGCGGCGACAGCATCGAGATCGGCTTCAACGTCACCTACCTGATCGACGCGCTGTCGAACATGGACCAGGACATGGTCAAGCTGGACCTGGCCGACTCCAACAGCTCGGCCTTGTTAACCATCCCCGAGAACGCATCTTTCAAGTACGTCGTGATGCCGATGCGCATCTAGACCCTGGAAAACACAGCGCCTTGCGCACACGACCCGCGGCCCCCCGCGGGTTTGCGCTTTCAAGAGGCGGCGAATTGAGCTTTTGAGAGCCCGAAAAATCACGGGAAACCCGTGAGAGACAGAGGAATATCCGAATGAGTGCAGAAGAGAACAAGCCCGACGTGCCGCACACCGAGCCGGTCTATACCCCCGAAATCCAGATCGTGGCGCCCGAAGGCGTCCCCGCCGACTCCAGCTACGGCGAAGGTGCGATCACGATCCTCGAAGGTCTGGAAGCCGTGCGCAAGCGCCCGGGCATGTACATCGGCGACACCTCCGACGGCACGGGCCTGCACCACCTCGTGTTCGAAGTGGTGGACAACTCCATCGACGAAGCGCTCGCGGGCCATTGCGACGACATCGTCGTCACGATCCACTCCGACAATTCGATCTCCGTCACCGACAACGGCCGCGGCATCCCGACCGGCGTGAAGATGGACGACAAGCACGAGCCCAAGCGCTCAGCCGCTGAAATCGCGCTCACCGAACTGCACGCCGGCGGCAAGTTCAACCAGAACAGCTACAAGGTCTCGGGCGGCCTGCACGGCGTGGGCGTCTCGTGCGTGAACGCGCTGAGCGTGAAGCTGCGCCTGATCGTGCGCCGCGAAGGCAAGATCCACGAACTCGAATTCAGCCGCGGCTTCGTGCAGAACCGCCTGCTCGAAACCGTGAACGGCTTCGAGGTCTCGCCCATGAAGGTCATCGGCGACACCGACAAGCGCGGCACCGAGGTGCACTTCCTGCCCGACACGGAAATCTTCAAGGAAAACAACGATTTCCACTACGAGATCCTCTCCAAGCGCCTGCGCGAGCTGAGCTTCCTGAACAACGGCGTGCGCATCCGCCTGCTCGACGAACGCACCGGCAAGGAAGACGACTTCTCCGGCGCCGGCGGCGTGCGCGGCTTCGTGGAGTTCATCAACAAGGGCAAGACCGTCCTGCACCCGAACTCGTTCTACGCCGCGGGCGAGAAGCCGGCCGACACCTACGGCGGCATCCCCGGCACGCACATCGGCGTCGAAGTGGCGATGCAGTGGAACAGCGGCTACAACGAGCAGGTCCTCTGTTTCACCAACAACATCCCCCAGCGTGACGGCGGCACCCACCTCACCGGCCTGCGCGCCGCGATGACCCGCGTCATCAACAAGTACATCGAAGAGAACGAGTTCGCGAAAAAGGCGAAGGTCGAAGTCACTGGCGACGACATGCGCGAAGGCCTGTGCTGCGTGCTGAGCGTGAAGGTGCCCGAGCCCAAGTTCTCGAGCCAGACCAAGGACAAGCTGGTGTCCAGCGAAGTGCGCGCGCCGGTGGAAGACATCGTCGGCCGCCTGCTGACCGACTACCTGCAGGAGCGCCCGAACGACGCCAAGATCATCTGCGGCAAGATCGTCGAAGCCGCACGCGCCCGCGAAGCCGCCCGCAAGGCCCGCGAAATGACGCGCCGCAAGGGCGTGCTCGACGGCATGGGCCTGCCGGGCAAGCTGGCCGACTGCCAGGAAAAGGACCCCGCCCTGTGCGAGGTCTACCTGGTGGAGGGTGACTCCGCCGGCGGCTCCGCCAAGCAGGGCCGCGACCGGAAGTTCCAGGCCATCCTGCCGCTGCGCGGCAAGATCCTGAACGTCGAGAAGGCCCGCTACGAGAAGCTGCTCACCAGCAACGAAATCCTGACGATGATCACCGCGCTGGGCACCGGCATCGGCCGCGCCGGTGCGACCACCGCGGGCGGCGGCGCGGACGACTTCAACGTCGCCAAGCTGCGTTACCACCGCATCATCATCATGACCGACGCCGACGTGGACGGCGCGCACATCCGCACGCTGCTGCTCACCTTCTTCTACCGCCAGATGCCCGAGCTGGTCGAGCGCGGCCACATCTACATCGCGCAGCCGCCGCTGTACAAGGTGAAGGTCGGCAAGGAAGAGCAGTACCTGAAGGACGGCCCCGCGCTCGACGCCTTCCTGCTCAAGGTTGCACTGAAGGACGCGAGCATCGAGACCGGCGGTGCCGCCTCGACCACGCTGTCGGGCGACACCCTGGCCGAGCTGGCGCGCAAGCACCAGGTGGCCGAGGCCGTGATTGCGCGCCTGCGCAACTTCATGGACGCCGAAGCTCTGCGCGCCATCGCCGACGGCGTCGCGCTCGACCTCGACACGCCGGCCGCCGCCGAGGCCTCGGCCGTCGCGCTGCAGGCCAAGCTGCGCGAGCTCAACACGACCGGCGTGCCGGCCGAGGTGAGCAGCGAGTTCGACGCCCGCACCGACAAGCCGCTGCTGCGCATCAGCCGCCGCCACCACGGCAACATCAAGTCCAGCGTGATCTCGCAGGACTTCGTGCACGGCGCCGACTACGACGCGCTGGCGCAGGCCGCCAACACCTTCCGCGGCCTGCTGAGCGCCGAAGGCGCGCTGGTCAAGCGCGGCGAAGGCGAACGCGGCAAGGAAGAAAAGGTCGACGACTTCCGCCAGGCCATGAAGTGGCTCATCGGCGAAGCCGAGCGCGCCACCTCGCGCCAGCGCTACAAGGGCCTGGGCGAGATGAACCCCGAGCAGCTGTGGGAAACCACCATGGACCCGACCGTGCGCCGCCTGCTGCGCGTGCAGATCGACGACGCGATCGAAGCGGACCGCGTGTTCACGATGCTGATGGGCGACGAGGTGGAACCGCGCCGCGAGTTCATCGAGCAGAACGCGCTGCGCGCGGCGAACATCGACGTCTGATCGATCGATCGATGGCGCGGCACCGGGCGGTGTCGCGCTGTTCACCAAGGGGGCGCCTGCAAGCGCCCCTTTTTTTTGATTCCTCTTACTGCTTGCGCTGCACGAACAGGTTGCGCTTGGCGTCCTCCGGGTACGCGAAGCTGATCTGCCCGTTGCGCACCACGCCCATCACCAGCATGTTGGGCGACAGCGCGTCCTTGTCGTTTTCCGAGAACGACTTGTCGTAGGTCGTGACCACGCCGTAGTAGGGCCGCTTGGGTTGCTCGAGCGCGGCCTTGATGAACGGGCCTTCGAGCTTGCCGCTGGGCACGTTGAACATCGCGTGGGCCAGCAGGTAGGTGGCGTCGTAGGCCTGCGCGGCGGCCATCGGCACCGGGATGCGCTTCGTGTTGAATTTGCGCGCGTAGTTGGAGAGAAACGACGAGCGCCGCTCGTTGCTCGGTTCGGCGATGAAGCTCTGCGCCATCAGCGCGCCTTCGGATGCTTCGCGGGCGCCCTCGATGAAGGACGGGAAGGACAGCGTCCAGGCGCCGACCTGCGGCACCTTCCAGTTCAAGGCCTGCCGGCTGCGCGCGATGACGGCGTTCTCGGGGCCCACGGTGTAGCTGAAGATGACGTCCGCGCCGGCCGCCTTGGCCTCCGACAGCTCCTTCGTCAGGTCTTTCACCCCAAGCGGAAATCTCCCCACGTACACGGGCTTGAGGTGCTTGGCCGCCAGCGCCTTCTCGACATCCTTGGCGCCCGCCTCGCCGTAGCCGGTGCTGTCGTGCAGCACGGCGACCCGTTTCCAGCCGCGCCCCAGCAGGTCGTCGACCACGAAAGGGGCCTGGATGCTGTCTTTGGGCGAGGTGCGAAATACATAGCTCGTGGCCGGCGGATAGGTCGACGTCAATGGCGAGCCGGTGGCGCAGGGCACGATCAACGGCAATTTCGCGTCATTGAAAACGGCCAATGAATTCATCGCCACGCCGGTATTGCAGAAGCCGATGGTGGCGACCACTTTTTCATTGACGAGGGCCTGGGATTGCGAGCGGCCGGTGTCCGGATTGGCCTGGTCGTCCTTGATCACCAGTTCGAGCGAGCGGCCCAGATACCCGCCCACGGCATTGATTTCGTCGACGGCCATCTTCACGCCGTTGAGCATGGGCAGGCCGAAATCGGCCGACGGCCCGGTGAAAGGGCCGATGACGCCGATGCGGATCGGCACCGGCTGCTCTGCGCTTGCCTGGGCGGCCAGTCCCAAACCCATCAGCAAAAAAACGAATCGGCGATTTGAATGAAGCATTTGGTTTGCGCGCTTTGAAAGGAAGCGCCGAGCCTAATTTCTTTGCCCGCCCTCCAATAGCTAGGGAATGCCCAGTCAATTGCGCACCAATTCCGTCTTTTGTTGCCAATTCAGCACAGGCCGCGGGGCCGGCGACGGCCCGAAACGCGCTCGTGCGCGGCGCGCCCGCGAGCCCCGTCTCAGGGTTTCCGATGAAAGACACCCGAAAAGTGCGACCGGCGCCCGTCACACGGGCGTCACCAGCTATGAAAACAATAGCATTCACCTGCGCAACGCAGAAGCTTCCTCGTAAACGCTATATCTAGCCCGACTCTTGCTAAGCAAAATTCCTGACGGATTTCCTGTCACGCAAGATCGAGGACACACAGAGCAATGAACCCCAAGCGTTTCCAACAGCCCGTGGCTGCACTGGTTCTGGGCGCCGCATCGGTCGCCGCGGCCTTCCTCGTGGCCGTGTCGCCGGCCCATGCGTTCTCGAACCCGCCGATCCAGGTCGCGCAGGGCATCGAATACATGTGCGGCGGTGCCGCCAAGGGCGAAGCCGCCTTCCTGGAAATGGTCGCGCCGCGCTGGGCCGCGACCATCGACTTGCGCGTGAACGACGGCAAGGGCGCACAGCAGGCGGGTTTCCCGGCCAAGGCAGCGATCCAGATCCGCCAGAAGTACACGGGCCAGACGGTGATGGAAGTGCAGACGCAGGCGCCCTACATGCTCGCGCGACTTGAACCGGGCGCCTACGACGTCGACGTGACGCTGGGCGGGCTCACGCTCACGCAGCAACTGGTCGTGATCGCCGGCATTCCGGCGCGCGCCTCGTTCGTCTGGCCGTCGAACTTCGACATGGCCTCGGTCGCACCACCGCTGCCCCAGGCGCTGGCACAAACCGCCGCGCGCTGACCCGACGCGGGCCGCTGCGGCCCGCGCGCAGTTAAGTCTTCCTTAAGTCGTGCCCGGCACAGTGCCTTCCTGCGTGGCGTGTCGCCACCACCGCCCGGAAAGGAAGGCTCCGATGTCTCTCACCACCAACCCCCTGTTTCTGTTCTCGCACGCCCGGCCCGTGGCCGCGGCGGCCGGCGCCGCCTTGCTGGTGCTGCTCGGCGGCGCGCTCTCGGCGCAGCCGGCCCAGGCCGCGATGAACCCGCCGATCCTCATGGCGCACGGCGTCGAGTACATGAGCGGCGGCATCGGCCAGGACGAGGCGCAGCTGATGGAAACCGTGTCGCCGCGCTGGCCCGCGAGCTTCGAATTCGCGATCAAGGACGGCCGCCGCGCCGACTTCGCGGCCGGCGTGCACGTCACCGTGCGCGACAGCCACGGCACGGCGCTGCTCGACAACGTGGTCTCGGGCGGACCGTTCATGGTGGCGCGGCTTGAGCCGGGTCGCTACGAAGTGGAGGCTCGCATCGGCGGCCAGACGCTGAAGCAAACGCTGCTGGTGTCGCCCGGTGCGCCGGCCAAGGCGCTCTTCGAATGGCCGGCGGGCACCGACATGGCGTCGGCCGGCACGCGCACGGTGCGGTAAGCGAGGCGGCATCGCGCCGCGGGCGGTGCCGAACGGGCGCGCCCGCGACGCCCCAACGCCCGCTATCCGGTTGCCCTGCGCTATAGAAAAAATAGCGACCCCGGCAGCTTTCGACGCCTTGAATGCGCGGCATGCGCCTTGCAGATGACGTGTCCCGGGCGATGCCCGCGTCCCCCCAGTCCTCATGCCGATCCGTCCCCTGAGCGTCCTGACCGCGCTGCTGCACGTCTACATCGCGCTGCGCCTGCTGCCTGCGCTGGCGTCGCTCACGCCTGCGTGGCCGCTGGCGCTCGTGCTGCTGGCGGTGTCGGCGGTCACGATGCCGCTGCCCTTCGTGGCGCGCACCCACCGCGCCGACCGCAAGGCGAAGCCGGCGGGCGAAACGCTGCACTGGATCGGCCTGATCAGCATGGGCTGGTTCTCCTCGCTGTTCGTGCTCACGCTGGTGCGCGACCTCGGCCTGCTGCTGGCCTGGCTGGCGAGCGCGCTCGGCGGCCTGCAAGTGCCCTGGAACAAGGTCGGGCCCTGGAGCGCGCTGGCAGTGCTGGCGCTGGCCACGGGCGTGTCGTTGGTCGGCTTCGTCAACGCGCGCCGCACGGCCGGCGTGAAGCAGGTCGACGTGCCCATTCGCGGCCTGCCCGCGGCGCTGGCCGGCTTCACGATCGCCCAGCTCAGCGACATCCACGTGGGCCCGACGATCCGCAACGGCTACATCCAGCGCATCGTCGACGCGGTGAACCGGCTCGGTGCCGACGCCATCGCAATCACCGGCGACCTGGTGGACGGCAGCGTGCCCGAGCTGCGCGAACACATCGCGCCGCTGGCGGGTCTGCGCGCGCGCCACGGCACTTTCGTGGTCACGGGCAACCACGAGTACTACGCGGGCGCGCACGCCTGGATCGACGAACTGCGCCGCCTCGGCCTGAAGGTGCTGCTCAATGAACACGTGGTGCTGCAGACGCGCAACGTGCGCGGCGCGCAGACCGACGAAGAGCTGTTCGAAAGCGCCCTGGTGCTGGCCGGCGTGACCGACTTCACCGCCGGCCACTTCGACGCCGCGCACGCGAGCGACCCGCACCTGGCGCTGTACGACGCACCGCCGCTGGTGCACACGCGCGTGCTGCTGGCGCACCAGCCGCGCAGCGCGCCGGTGGCGGCAGCGGCCGGCTACCAGCTGCAGCTGTCGGGCCACACGCACGGCGGCCAGTTCTTCCCGTGGAACCTGTTCGTGCCGATGCAGCAGCCGTTCACGGCCGGCCTGCACAAGCTGCACGACATGTGGATCTACGTGAGCCGGGGCACCGGCTACTGGGGGCCGCCGAAGCGTTTCGGCGCGCCGTCGGAAATCACGCTGGTGACGCTGGTCCCGGCGCAACCCTGAAACGCAGCGGCGTCAGGCCTGCAGTTCGGCCAGCAGTCGCCGCGCGTTCGACGTGGCGGCCGCGTGGATCGGCTTCAGGCCTTCGCGCGCAATGCGCACCGCCACCCCCGTGAGCTGACCCGCCGTGCTGGCACCGCGCGCCGTGGCCTGCACGAGCGCGTCGCCATGCGTGGCCGCCTGCGCCGGCGTGAAACTGCCGGCCAGCGAGAAGAGCGCCGTGGCGCCCTGCAGCCATTGCTGCCACGCGCGCTGGGCCAGCGAGGCCTGGCTGCTGTGCCACTGCCGGGCCATCGCCAGGCCCGACTCGCTCGCCGCGGCGAGCTTTTCGTGGCCCATCAAATGAAATTCCGCGAGGTCGGCGGCGCTGGGCGTGAGCCCGGCCTTCGCGATGCGCTCGGTGCGCATGCGGATCACCGTGCCGGACGACAGCAGGGTCTCGTGGGTCTTGAGGGCCAGGTCGACCCATTGCATCAGCGGGCTGGCCACGCGGGCGGTGGTACTGAAGGACGACATGGGAAGAGGGCACGTAGGGGAACAGAGGGCCACTATAGGCCTGCAAAGTGAAAATTGTTGCAGTGCAACAATTCCTGACCGTCATTTCACCGATCGATTGCTTTCTGCGGGCAATATTTAACGTTTGTTGTGGTTGTTGCCGGCATCCGCGCGCAAGCGCCGTGCACGCGCCTCGGTGACGAGGTAAGCGACGAGCGCCACGGCCAGCGGCAGCAGGTAATACAGCGCGCGGTAGGCCAGCAGCGCCCCCAGCAGCCGGGTGCTGGGCACCTCGTGCGCCAGCAGCGCAACGAACACGGCCTCCAGCACGCCGAGCCCCGCCGGCACGTGCGTGACCACGCCCGCCACGGCGGCGACCAGCAGCACCGCGAGCACCTGCGGATACCCGACCTCGCCCTGCAGCAGCACCCAGATCACGCCGCCGATGAGCGACCAGTTGACGCAGGACATCGCCAGCTGCAGCAAGGCCATCGGCAAGCTCGGCGTGCGCAGCGCATGGCCGCGCACGCGCCAGACGTGGCCATCGGAGAACGCGCACAGCGCCAGGTAGGCCAGCGACACCATGAGCAGCACCGCGCCGAGCATGCGCAGGCCGCCGCCGTCGATCTTCCAGTCGGGCGGCAGCGCCATCGGCCAGAAGCAGAAGGCGGCGCCGGCCACCACGAGGTAGCCGAGCCAGTTGGTCAGCATGCTGAAGCCCAGCACGCGCGTGATGGTCTCGTTGCCCAGCCCCAGGCGCGAGTACAGCCGATAGCGGAAGGCCACGCCGCCCACCAGCGAGCCGAAGTTGAGGTTGAAGGCGTAGCTGATGAAGGTCACGCCGACCACGGTGCCCGCGCCGAGCCGGTGCTTCGTGAGGTGGCGCCCGAGCAGGTCGTAGGTGCTGTAGAGCCCGAAGCTGGCGGCGGCCAGCGCGCCGGCCGCGAGCAGCGTGAGGGCCGGCAGCGCGCGCAGTGCGGCGAACACCTCGGCCCAGTCGATGGTGCGCGCCTGCTTCAGCAGCAGCCAGGCGATGGCGCCGAAGAAGGCCCAGATCGCCGCGCGCCGCGCCCACGGCCACCAGGGCCGGTGCGTGAGGGCCAGGGATGCGCTCATGCCGTCTCCGTGCGCGCCGTGCCCTCGTCGCCGCGCTTCTTCTGCTGCGCCATGAGATCGGTCGCCTCGGCCGGCGTCAGGCGCGGCGCGTGACGCGGCAGGCGGTTGAGCCACGACGGGTACCAGCGCAAGAAGTGAAAGACGAAGAAGCTGCGCACCAGCCGCCAGCCGCTCCATTCGCTGGCCAGGTCGTGCGTGCCGATCTGCTTGCAGCTGTGCTGCATGAGATGGTCCATGCGCTCCCACAGCACCTTGTTGAACGCGGTGTCGCGCACGACCACGTTGGCCTCGAGGTTCAGCGACAGGCTCAGCGGGTCGAGGTTGCTCGAGCCCACGGTGCTCCAGCGGTCGTCCATGAGCGCGACCTTGCCGTGCAGCGGCCGGTCGCAGTACTCGTAGATGCGCACGCCCGCATGCAGCAGGTGGTGGTACAGCATGCCGGCGGCCGTCTTCACGATGGGCATGTCGGGCTCGCCCTGCAGGATGAGGCGCACATCGACGCCGCGCCGCGCCGCGCGCCGCAGCTCCTTGATGAGCCGGTAGCCCGGAAAGAAATACGCGTTGGCGATCACGATGCGCTCGCGCGCGGCGCGGATCGCGGCGCGGTAGTGGCGCTCGATGTCGTTGGTGTGGCGGCGGTTGTCGCGCGTGACGAAGATCGCGTCGGCCTCGCCCGCTGCGGCCTGCAGCTGCGACACGGGCGGCGCCTGCTTCAGCCTTCGCCGGAACCAGCCCACGCCCTTGCCGCCGACCGCAATCGCGCGCAGCACGAACTGGTGGATCTCGGCCACGATCGGCCCGGCCAGCTCGACCGCGTAGTCCTGCTTGGCCTTGGGACCGAAGTCGAGCAGGTGGTCCTCGGAGTAGTTGATGCCGCCCACGAAGGCGCGCTCGCCGTCGACCACCACGATCTTGCGGTGCATGCGGCGGAACACGTTGAGCCGCTGGCCCAGGAAGCGCTGGCCCGGGTCGAACACGCGCACCTTGACGCCGGCCGTGGCCAGGCTCTCGAGGTACGCGTGCGAGAGATCGGGCGAGCCGAAGCCGTCGATCATCAGGTCGACCTTCACGCCGCGCTGCGCCGCCGCGCGCATGGCCGCATGCAACGCCAGGCCCACCTTGTCCTCGAACAGGATGAAGGTCTCGATGATCACTTCGCGCCGCGCCGCGCCAATCGCTTCGAACACGCGCGGAAAGAATTCCTCGCCGTTCTCCAGCAGGTCGATGCGGTTGCCGCCGGTCCAGTGGCCGGCACGCTCGGGGGTGTCGCGCATGGGGGCCTCGCTGCTCACAGGTCGATGTCCGCCACCAGCGGGGCATGGTCCGACAGGTGCGACCACGGCCGGCGCGGCAGGACCACGGGCGCGTGCGCGCCCGCGTTGCGCACGTAGATGCGGTCCAGCGGCAGCAACGGCAGGCGCGCCGGGAAGGTGCGCGCGGCGCGGCCGTGGGCATGCACGAACACCTCGCGCAGCGACGCGCCTTCGGCCAGCACGTCGTGCGCGCGGGCGCGCCAGTCGTTGAAGTCGCCCGCCACGATCAGCGGCGCGTCGGCCGGCACCTCGTCGCGCACGATGTGGCACAGCAGCTCCAGTTGCTGCTGGCGGTGCGCCTCGGCCAGACCCAGGTGCGCGCAGATCGCATGCACGTCGACCGTGCGCCCGGGCAGGCGCAGCACGCAGTGCAGGAGGCCGCGCTTCTCGGGGCCGCTCACCGACACGTCGTGGTTGCGGAAATGCACGATCGGAAACTTCGACAACACCGCATTGCCGTGGTGCCCCTTCGGATACACCGCGTTGCGCCCGTAGGCGAACTGCGGCCACATGGTGTCGGCCAGGAATTCGTAGTGCGGCGCCTCCGGCCAGTTGTTCACGGTGCGCGAATGGCGCGCGTGCGTGCCCATCACCTCCTGCAGGAACACCACGTCGGCGCCCACGGTGCGCACCGCGTCGCGCAGCTCCGGAAGGATGAAGCGACGGTTCAGCGCCGTGAAGCCCTTGTGGGTGTTCACGGTCATGACCTTGAGCGAGGCCGGTGCGGCGGCGACAGCGGCCTCGGGCAGCGGGGAAGTGATGGGGGAGGACATCGGTGTTCCCGTTGTACGTGGCCGCGCCCGCGCCGACTGTAGGAACGCGCCACCTTCTTCGCGTGCCTTTCACGCAAGGGCGGCGGGCTCCTACAGGCAGGCCTGCCGCACCCCCACACAGCGCCCGAAACGAGGCTCCTACGGTGGTTTCAAAGCCGATGCCAACGCGCTCGGCTTTGTGCCTTTTTTCATCTGCAAAGGAGCTTTCCATGATGACCACCCTGCAACGCCTGACGATCCCCACCGCGCTGCTCGCCGCCCTGCTGGGCGCGGGCCTCGCCCAGGCCCAGAAACCGACGCCCGTCGAACCGATGGCGGGCGACAGCTCGATGCCCGTCTCGCGCGAAGCCGTGAAGGCCGAGGCCCGCGCGCAGAACCGCAACAACGCCAACAGCGTGGTACCCAAGGGCGAAGCCAGCACCACCGTGAACCACCAGCCCAACGCGATGCCGTCGCCCACCGGCGAGCGCTCGCGCGCCGAGGTGCGCGCCGAGACGCAGCACGTGAAGCCGCGCTTCGGCCAGCCGGGCGAGCGTCCGGCGGTGCCGACCAACCCGACCGAGAAGACGGGCACGCCGCAGTAACGCTGACTGCACGCGTCCACGAAAAAGCCCGCGATGCTTTGCGCATCGCGGGCTTTTTTTGCCCTTTCCTGGAGGCCGGCTCCCTTCAGCCGGCCGCCCGGTCGTCAGCTCTTGGCAGGCGCTGCACCGTGGTGGCCTTCATGCCCACCGCGATGGAAGCGATGGCCGTGGCCCGCGAACTTCGCGGTCTCGGCGTCGAAGGTCTTCTGCTGCTCGGGCGTCAGCGCGGCGTAGAAGGTCTTGGTCGCTTCGGCGCGCTTGGCGAACCGGGCGCTGCGCTCGGCCTGGCGGGCCTGCATGTGCTCCAGGCGCTGGGGCGTGGTCAGCTTGGCGAACTCGGCGCGGTCCATGCGCTGCGGGCGGGCGGCACCGGCCGGCGGCTGGCTGGCCTCGGTGAAGCTGCTCCACGCGCCTTCCTGGGCGCTGGTGAGCTTGAGCTTGTCCTTCAGCGCGGCCAGGCGCTTGGCACGGTGCTCCTTCATGCGCTCCATGCGCTGGGCCGGGTCCATGCGCTTGTGCTGCGCCTTGGGTGCGGCGGTGGCATCGGCGGGGGCCGTGGCGGCCGTGGGTGCGGCGCTCGACGGCGCGGTGGCGGCCGGCGCCTGAGCGAAGGCACCCGAAGAGGCGAGGGCGGCCGAACCCAGCAGGCTGGCCCAGACGATGCGTTGGCGAAGAGAGATCATGAGAGTCGCTTCCTTTCGAAGAAGTCCGCCACCAAAGGGCAGCGGGTGAGACGAAGTGTGGAGCGCCTCTGTAACGCGTCCGTGAGCCGAACGTGAGCGTGCGTAAAGAAGCATGAACCGCAGCGCGGGCCCGTGGCCTGCAGCGTGACTTATTTGGGCCGGGGCGCCTTCAAGCCGCGGTCGGGCACCTGCAGCTTGCCGGCGCGCAGCGCGGCCACCGCGAGCACCACGGCGCGCGCAACGTTGCGCACCTCTTCCTGCACGTCGGCATCGGCGTCGAGCGCCTCGTGGCTGGTGGCGTAGGGCGCGTAGTAGCCGATGTAGCGGTCCAGCCGCGCCTGCGCGCCCGCGTCGACCAGGCCCATCCAGTCGAGCCAGTCCGTGAGGTTGCGGCGCAGGCCCTCGGGGCCGGCCACGTCGCCGTGCACCACCACGCCGTAGACGCGGCCTTCCAGGTGCTTGGGGTAGCCCCAGCCTTCGAGCTCCAGCGCCTTGGCCTCGTCGGGCTTCTTGCCGTGCGTGCTGGTGGGGTCGGGGTTGCCGCCGTCGGCGCACACGAGGCGGTCGATCATGAGCTTCAGCGGGCTCGCGGCCTGGTACCAGTGCGTGGGCGTGAGCACGATCACGCCATGCGCGGCCACCCAGCGTTCGTAGATCTCGTTCATCCAGTCGCCGGTCTGGCGCAGCGCGTGGTTGGGGTAGCAGCTGCAGGGCCAGTGGCACAGCGGCATCGCGGTGGAGACGCAGCCCTTGCACGGGTGGATGTGGCGGCCGTAGTCCGACGTGAGTCGGCTCAGGTCGAGCACGTCGACCTCGATGCCGCCGCCTTCGAGCACCTCGCGCGCGCACTGCGTGAGGCGCCAGGTCTTGGAGATTTCACCGGGACAGGTGCCGTCGTTGCGCGGCGAGCCGTTGACGAGCAGCACGCGCGAGCGCGTCTCGGGCCGGCCCCAGGCGTCCTGCGCCGCGTCGATGCGCGCGCGGGCGTCGAGCCAGTCGACCGAGAGCTCGTAGTCGGGGTCGGCATAGCCAGGCCCGGCGCGGCGCGTGACGGGCGCCTTGCGGCCTTCGTCGTAGGCTTGCCAGGCGATGTCTTCCAGGCGACGCAGCGCCTCGGTCTCGGCCCGGAACGCCGGGTCGTGGAAGCTCTGCATGAAGCGGTCGTGGAACTCGGCGCGCTGCAGCATCGGCGGCGCCTGTCCCTTGCGTATCGTGGGAGGCATGACCGCAATCTAGGCCGCGCACCGGCCGGCGCGAACCGCACGCGACGCCGACTTGCGGTAGGCGGGCGACTACAGGCTCAGCCGAGTTTCCCGTTCTGGAAGTCGTGCACCGCCTGCTTGATCTGCTCGGGCGTGTTCATCACGAAGGGCCCGTACTGCGCGATGGGCTCGTTCAGCGGACGGCCCGCGATGAGCAGCGCGCGCGCCGGGCTGTGGTTGCTGGCGCCGGCGCGCAGCACCGTGCCGTCGCTGCCGGGGTCGTTCGCGAGGATGGCCATGCGCCGCGTCGGCACCTCGCTGCCCGCGATCCACAGCGATTCGCGGAACACGTAGACCAGCGCGTTGTGGTCGGGCGGCAGCGGCTGCGCGAACTCGGCGCCGGGCGGCAGCGTGATGTCCAGGTACAGCGGGTGGGTGTGCGCGCGCTGCTCCGCGCCCACGACGCCGTGGCTGGTGCCGGCGATCACGCGCACGTGCGCGCCGCTGGCGGTGGTGAACTCGGGGATCTCGCTGCTGCGGATGTCGCGGTACCAGGGCTCGCGCATCTTGTCCTTGGCGGGCAGGTTGAGCCAGAGTTGAAAGCCTTCCATCAGGCCTTCTTCCTGCTCGGGCAGCTCGCTGTGCACGAGGCCGCGGCCGGCCGTCATCCACTGCACGCCGCCGTTCTCGAGCAGGCCTTCGTGGCCCGCGCTGTCGCGGTGGCGCATGCGCCCGGCAATCATGTAGGTGACCGTCTCGAAGCCCCGGTGCGGGTGGTTCGGAAAGCCGCCGATGTAGTCGCCCGGGTTGTCGCTGCCGAAGGCATCGAGCATCAGGTAGGGGTCGAGCCGCTTCTGCAGCGGCTGCTGCAGCACGCGGGTGAGTTTGACGCCGTCGCCGTCACTGGTGGAAACACCGGCCACGATGTGGTCGATGCCGCGCGGGGTGGCGACGGGATCGGTGGGGTGGTGGTGGGCATGAACGTTCGTCATGCCGCCCATGGTGGCACCAAAGCCCCGACCGCGCCACCGGTGGGGGTGCCCGCCGGCCGGATGCCGTTCAGCTCAGCGCGGCCACTGCTGGCGCTGCCAGTAGCAGTACTGCCAGCGCGTCTCGAAGCCCGCGCGGCGGTACAGCGCCAGCGCCGGCTGGTTCTGCGCATCGACCTGCAGGAACACCCGTTCGACGCCGCGTGCCAGCGCCGCCTGCGCCAGGCCGGCGAGCACGCGCCCGGCCAGGCCGCGCCCGCGCTGCGACTGTTCGGTGCGCATGCCATGCACGCTGGCCCAGCCGTGGCCGAAGGCCATGGCGCCGGCGGCCACGGTGGCGCCGTTTTCGCGCACGCTGGCAAAGAGCGAGCCCGTGGCGCGCGACAGCGAACGCACGCGGTGCACGCCGTCGACCGGGTCGAAGCCTTCGCCCAGGAACAGCGCGGCCCAGTCCGGATCGGGCGTCGCGTCGACGTCGGCCAGCCGCGCGTCCGCCGCGACGAGGTCGCGCATGCGCCGCGCCGAGCCGATCTGCACGCAGGTCGGGCTGTCGGCCATGTAGTGCCGGCGCGCGAGTTCGGCGCGCAGCGTGTCGAAGCAGGCGGCGTCGGCCAGCCGCAGCGCGGGCGCGACCTGGCGGCTGTCATACCGGTCCTCGATGCGGTCGAGCGTGGCGGCTTCCACCGGGTCGCGGTGCAGCGGCACGGCCGAGCGGGCGCGCTTGACGGTGCCGCGGTCGAAGGGCAGCAGCCAGCCGTCGAGTTCCTCGCAGGCCTCGGGGGCCACCGCGGCAACGGTGGCGCGTTCGATGGCCTCGATGTCGGGCGGGGCCACGTTCATCGTCACTGCACGGCCTCCGGTGGCGCGTACTTGGCGGCGGCCACGCTCTTGAGCAGGGCCTCGCGCTGGTTGCGGCTGATGCCGCGCACGCTCTCGGCCACCCACTTGGTGCGGTCGGCATCGATGTGGCCGTCGCGCCGCCATTGCTCGAGCACGGCCTGCGGCTTGTGCAGCATGGCCGCGAGCCAGACCGCCTGCGCCGGTTCGAGCGTGCGCGCGCTGCGCTTGAAGTAGCGCCGCGCCGCAGCCTCGCCGCCACAGAGGTTGCCGCCCCACGGGGCGTTGTCGAGGTACAGCTGCAGGATGCGGGCCTTGCCCAGCGTCTGCTCCATCTCGACCGCATAGAGCAGCTCGCGCAGCTTGCGCTCGGCCGTGCGGTCGCTGCCGGTGACCAGCAGCTTGGCCAGCTGCTGCGTGAGCGTGCTGCCGCCGCGCCGGGTCTGGCCGGGCTTCTGGTTGTGGTCGATCGAGGCGAGGATTTCGGTCAGGTCGTAGCCGGCGTGGCTGAAGAAGCGCTGGTCTTCCGCCGCGATGACGGCGCGCGCCAGCCAGCTGTCGTTGGCCAGCTTGCCCGACGGGCCGCAGCTGGTGCGCGCGCCCAGCATGGCCTCGGTGCCCAGCCCTTCGACGGTGAACTGGCCGATGGTCGGCTGCACCGCGAAGGTGGCGTCGGGCAGCAGCAGCTGCGCCTGCAGCGCCAGCGTGCCGCCGATGCGGGCGCGCTGCAGCTCGGGCAGCGCAGGCACCAGCACGGCATACCAGCGGGCGATGGGCGCGTCCTGCACGCGGACGTCCAGCTGCAGGTTCTTCGGCGCGAGGCGGCCGGTCCAGGTGCCCTGGAGCAGGGCGTTGCTGTCCGCCGCCTGGGGCGTGGCCTCGAAGGTGCCGGCCAGCGTGTTGCCGTCGCGCCGCACGGTGGCCACCAGCCGCTCGACCTTGATCGGCTGCGTGCCGAGCGCAGGCACGTCGGCGCTGCACGGCGCGCAGCGCATCTGCTGCTGGCCGGTTTTCTCGTCCCAGGTGAAATGCACGGTGCCGAAGCGGGTGTCGAGCGCGTGGCCGTCCAGCCGCGGCGCGAACCAGGACGAAGTGGCCAGGCGCACCGCGGTGGGCACGCCGATCTCGAACGAGAGCGGGCCGGCCTTCACCGTGGTGCTCCATTCGCCCGCCGCCGGCGCAAGGGCGATCTTGGCGATCAGGAAGATGGCCACCAGGGCGGTCAGGACGAGGGCCAGCAGCCCGAAAAGCACGAATCGCAGGGTCTTCTTCACAAACACGTTCTCATCACATCGGTCTTGCCACGGTGACAGCTTGCCACGGACCGTGCGACTGGCCGCTGGCCGCCGCCCAGTACCAAGCCGAAGTGTCGGTGAAAGCCGTGCCTTGGGCGTCGACGATGCGCTCGCAGACGCGGAAATTTGCCGTACCGTGCCGTTGCGCCACAAAACAGCGCCACATCCGCGCTTGCGCGTCGCGTTCCAGCCGCGCCTGTTCGATGCGGTAGCCCAGCGCGCGGTAGCAGTCGGCGGCCGGATGCAGCATGCGCGTGGGCCGGTTCACGGCGCGCATCACCAGCGTCTGCGGGCCGTCGGTCATGCGGCCGATGGCGCCCGGGAAGCGATCGGCAAAGCGCTGCTCGACCTCGCTCAGCGCCAGCGGGCGCAGCGGCACGCCGTCCCACTGGCTGGGCCATTCGTGGGAAGCCACGGCATCGGCTTCGGCCGTCGGCGCGCTCAGCGCCGCGGCGGCCGACCAGAGCACGCACAGCAGCATCGCCAGCGCGAAGGCGCTCTTGTGCCCCACGCGGTTGATGAAATGGTTGGCGAACCAGCGCTCAACGAACGGTATCGACACGGCGGCCTCCTTCGGCGGTGATCAGGCCCGGCAGCGGGCGTTCGAGGTCGATGCGCGGTACAGCGCGCGCCGGCACCATCAGGCGCGCGATGGCGCCGCACACCACGGCCAGCAGCACCAGCCCCAGCGCGTTGTGCGCCCACGGCGCGAGCGCGTGGCCGGCGCCTTCAAAAGCGATCAGCACGCTGTTGCGCACGATGTTGCCGGCCAGCACCAGCAGGCCGACGGCCGGCAGGCGGCGCAGGAAGGCGCGGTCGCTGCGCCGCGCCCACAGTGCGACCGCGCAGGCCGTGAAATAGCCCAGCCACACCATCTGCACGCCCGAGCAGGGCGCGTCGACGATCACCAGGCGCCCGTCGACCATCAGCGTGGCGCCTTCGCGCGCCACCTCGAAGCCCGGCGCGAGCAGCCAGCGGCTGGCTTCGGCCGTCACCACGCGCAGCGGGTAGCCGGCGTAGAACTGCAGCGACGACAGCAGCGGCAGCGCCAGCACCGACAGCCCGGCCACCGGCAGCGCCGCCACGCCGCGCGGCAGGAAGGCAAGCAGCCCGGCCGCGAGCGAGAGCACCGCCACCAGGCCCGAGGCCAGCGGCGGCAGCGCGGGCAGGCCACCCCCGCCCGTGCGCAGCAGCGTGGCGAGCACGGTGCCCACGCCGGCCAGCGCCAGCCAGCCCAGGCGCGGCGAGGCGCGCAGCTCGCGCCGGCACTGCCAGGCGAGCGCGGCCAGGGCGACCAGCGCCACGAGGCCCAGCGGATCGTCGGAACCGTCCTGCAGGCGGCGCGCCATCCAGGCCCAGGTGGGCGCGAGCGCGGCGCACTGCAGCGCGAGCCAGCCGAAGGCCGGCGTGCGGTCGATGCGGATGGCCCAGTCCACGACGCGCGGATGGTGGTGGGCCAGGGTTGCCAGAGACATGGTCGTGCGTCCTGTGTTCAAGCCGTGAAGCGGCGCGGGTCGTTGCGGCGCGCGCGGCGGCGCAGCATGGCCAGCATCGACAGCACGACGGCGATCGCGCCCAGCGTTTCCGGCTCCGGCGTGCTCGGCACCTCGGCGCCCAGCGCCAGGTCGCTCACGCCCTGGGGCATCGGCAGCGGCTGGTTCACGTCCACGCTGTTCTGCGGCGCGACGTTGCGCACCACCTTGTCCACCGCGATGAAGCTGGTGTACTGCGTGAGCAGGCTGTACTTCAGGCCCAGCTCGGTGATGCGGTCCTTGAAGGCCGCGCTGCCTTCGAGCGCTTCCTGGTCGCTCAGGCTCTGGATGCGGTGGCGTGCCCACAGCGTGCGCAGCGCGGCGGTGTCCTGGCGCGTCTGCGGCGTGATGCGCACTTCCTCGCGGTACGGGCCGGTGGCGGCCTGGCCTTCGATGATCACGCGGCCCTTGGGCTGTCCATTCGAATCCGGGCGCCACTTGCCGAACACGATCACCGGGCGCTCGCCCAGCACGTCGGGCAGCGCCTGCGGCTCCACGTCGTACACGTCCAGGCCGCCGAAGGTGGCCTTCACGTTCGTGAGCACGGGCGACTCCACCATGCGGCGAAAGCGCGCGGCCTGCTCGGGTGCCTGCACCGGGTCGGTGATGATGAAGGGCTCGCCCATGCCGGCGCGTGCAATGCCTTCCATGAGGCTGCGGTTCACCGACGAGCCGATGCCGAAGGCGAACACGTTGGCCTTCGACAGGTTGTTGCGCACCAGCTCGAAGGCTTCGCGCTCGACCGTCACGTAGCCGTC
Source organism: Variovorax sp. GW531-E2 (assembly GCF_059423125.1). NCBI lineage: Bacteria > Pseudomonadati > Pseudomonadota > Betaproteobacteria > Burkholderiales > Comamonadaceae > Variovorax > Variovorax sp. GW531-E2. Next base: position 26,415 of record NZ_JBWKXQ010000045.1, read on the forward strand.
GGTCACCACCACCACGGTGCGCGACACGTTCGCGGCCTTGGGCTCGGCGTACACGCGCTTGAGCGCGGGGATCAGCTCGGTGCTGCCGCTGCCGCTGTAGTTCTTGATCGTGGCGAGCGCCTGCTCGATGTTGGCGCGCGTGGCCGGCACCGACTGCGGCGACAGCATCTTGTTGCTGCCCGAGAACAGCAGCACGTTGAAGGTGTCGCTGGGGCGCAGGCCGCCGATCAGGCGCTCGAGCACGGTCTTGGCGGTGTCCAGCGGAAAGCCGTGCATCGAGCCCGAGATGTCGACCACGAAGATGTAGTCGCGCGGCGAGATGGCGCTGGCGGTCACGGCCTTGGGCGGCTCGACCATGGCGAGGAAGAAGTTCTCGGCGTTGTCTCCCTGGCCCTTGTAGAGCATCAGGCCCGATTCGATCTTCTCGCCCGCCAGGCGGTAGTCGAGCACGAAGTCGCGGTTGTCGGCGGGGCGGCCGTCGGCACCGAGCGTGATGTCGGCGTGCTGGTCTTCGTCGCGCTTCTTCACGTCGATGGTGTGCGTGGCGGAGCGGATTTCCTTCAGGCCCATCGGCGTGTCGATGCTCGCCGTGAGCTTGAAGCTGGTGCTCGGTGCCACGCCGGCGCGCAGCGTGGGCTGCGCCGGCCATTGGGCCTGCGCGTTCTGCGACTGCGGCGAGTTGTAGCGCGGGCCGACCACGGTCGGGAACACGAACTGGTAGTTGCCCGACTGCGGCACCAGCAGCTCGGTGTAGCGCAGCTCCACCTTCACGTCGTCGCCCGGCAGGATGTTGGCGACGTTCATCTGGAACACGTTGGGCAGGTGCTGCTCGAGCAGCGCGGCGGTCTTGCCTTCCTTCTTCGCGGCGTCGTATTCGATCTTCGCCTGCTGCTTCTCGCGGATCTGCGCCGTGATCAGGCGGTCGGCCAGGCGCACGTTCAGGCCGCTCACCGCCGCCTTGGTGGAACCGGGGAACACGTACTTCGCCTCGATGGCGCGCTGGCCTTCGTTGCGGTAGGTCTGCGTGACCGTCACGTCGGCGATCACGCCCGAAATCTTGACCGAGACCTCGGTGCCCTTCAGCGGCAGGCGGTCGACCGAGGGGTCATCGCTCTTGACGAAGAAATACGGGCTCTCGGTCTTCAGGCGCGGACCGGCGGGCGCTTCCTGCGCGTGGACCGGGCGGGCGCCCATGGCGATGAAACCCACGGTGGCCAGGCTCACGGTGGCGAGCCAGAGCCAACGGCCGGGGCGTGGGGTGGTGGGGGTGTCCATGGCGGGTGTCCTTCTGCGTGCGAACTTGCACGGCCCTCACTGTCGTGAGCGTGCGAGAAGGCAGTTGGAAGGCGCGTTGAAGTCGCCACAACCGGAGGCGCCGCTGTGTGAAGTCTGTGTGAAGTGCGCGGCGCGGCGGCTTCATACGGTCTTCGGATCGGCCGGAGAGCATCGGCGCCTCATCACGAAAAAACCCGGAAAAGAGGGGAGAAACCCATGCTTCAACTGTTGAAGGCCCTGCAGGCTTCGGTGCTGGTCAAGGTGGCCGGCCTGTTCTTCCTGCTGCTGGTGCTGTGCATTCCGCTGGCACGGATCGACGACCTGAACCGCGCCCGCGGCGAAAGCCAGCAGGAGGCCGCGCGCGAACTGGCCGAGTCCTATGCCGGGCCGCAGGCCATGGTCGGCCCGCTGCTGCTGGTGCCGTACGTGGAGCGCTGGATGGAGCCGCTGCGCGACGCGCAGGGCAAGGTGATCGGGCAGGCCCCGCAGAGCAAGGAGATGGTGCACGCCGTGTTCCCCGACAAGCTGCACATCGAGGGCGACATGGCGCCGCAGGAGCGCTACCGCGGCATCTTCCGCATTCCGTTCTACACGCTCACGGCCGCGCTCGGCGGCGGCTTCGCGGGCTTCGACCCGCAGGCCGTGCCGCACAGCGAAAGCGGCTCGTCGATCGAGTTCCGCCCGCCGTTCGTCGCCTTCCACGTGAGCGACCTGCGCGGCCTCGACGGCTCGCCCGCGCTCACCGTCAACGGCGAGGCGCTGCGCTTTCGCCAGCGCGTGCCCGGCCTGCCCGACAACGCCACGTACGCCGACGGCATCCATGCGTCGCTCACGGGCGCCGCGCTCGCCGCCTGGCAGACGGGCAAGCCGCTGGCCTTCGACATGAAGCTCTCGCTGGTGGGCCAGGACACGCTCTCGATGGTGCCGATCGCCGAGGAAACCACCGCGCACCTGCGTTCGCCGTGGGCGCACCCCAGCTTCGGCGGTCGCTTCCTGGCCACGCAGCGCGAGGTGACGCCGCAGGGCTTCGACGCGCACTGGCGCGTGTCCTCGCTCGTGACCACGGCGCGCGAACAGGTGCGCGCCGGCCTGTGGGCCGGTGAAGGCGATGCCGCGCAGAACGCCGCGGCGGCCGTCGTGCGCACCGCGCCCCCGCCACGCCATGCCTCGGGCCCGCTGCAGACCTTCGACGTGTCGCTCGCACAGCCCGTCAACGTGTATTCGATGAGCACGCGCGCCGGCAAGTACGGCGCGCTCTTCATCGGCCTGGTGCTGATGGCGGCCTTCATGTTCGAGCTGTTCCGCAAGCTGCGCCTGCATCCGGTGCAGTACGGGCTGGTGGGCCTGTCGATCGCGCTGTTCTTCTTGCTGCTGCTCGCGCTGTCGGAGAAGTTCGCCTTCTGGATGGCCTATGCAGGCGCGGCCGCTGCCAGCGTGGCGCTGCTGGCCGTGTACTTCAGCGCGGTGCTCGAAGGCTGGCGCCGCGGCCTGTCGTTCGCTGCTTTCGTGGCGCTGCTGTACGGCGCGCTCTACGGCCTGCTGGCCTCGGAAAGCAATGCGCTGCTGCTGGGCGCGCTGCTGATTTTCGGCATGCTGGCCGCGCTGATGCTCGTGACGCGCAAGGTCGACTGGTATGCACTGTCGCGTCGCAGCGAACCCGCCCCGGCCACCCCGGCGGCCACGGTGGACGCATGAGACTGCTGCGCGCCATCCCCGGCGTGCTCGGCTGGCTGCTGCTGGCCGTGCTGTGCGCCTGGGCCTGGCACCTCAAGGACCCGCACCTGCGCTTCCTGCGCTATGAAGAGCTCCCGCTGCTGCTCGCCGCGCTGTGCGCCGCCGCCGCGATCGCCTGGCGCAGCGCGCGTGGTGCGCGCCGTGTCGTGGCGCTGGCCCTGACGGTGGGCGCGACGCTGACGGCGCTGGGCCACGAGCTGGCCTCGCGCCAGCACCGGCTGGAAGTGAACGCGGCCTCGGGCCCGGTGGCGCAGGCACTGGGCGCGCGCTTCATCGTCGGCTACGACGACGCGAACGACCTGCGCGAGCTGGCCCGCCGGGGCCTGATCGGCGGCATCTTCGTCACCGGCCGCAATGTGAAGGGCCGCAGCGCCGACACCTTGCGCGCGGAAATTGCCAGCCTGCAGGCGCTACGGCTGGCGGCCGGTCTGCCGCCGCTGGTGGTGGCGACCGACCAGGAAGGCGGCGGCGTCTCGCGCCTGTCGCCGATGGTGCCCCGCCAGCCGGCACTCGCCAGCCTGCTGGAGGCCGACGTGCCCGCACACGAACTGTTGCAACGTGCCCGCGCCTACGGCGCGCAGCAGGGCGGGGCGCTCGCCGCGCTGGGCATCACGCTGAACTTCAGCCCGGTGGTCGACCTGCGCCCCGGCCGCGCCCCGGGCCGCTGGGACCTGCACACCCGCATCGAGGAACGCGCCATTTCCAGCGACCCCGACGTCACCGCGCAGGTGGCGCTCGCTTACGAGCAAGGCCTTGAATCAGCTGGCGTGCGCGGCACGCTCAAGCACTTTCCCGGCCTGGCCGGCGTGACCGAGGACACGCACCACATGGGTGCCGAACTGCGCACGCCCGTGGCCCGGCTGGCCGCGCACGACTGGAAGCCGTTTCAAGACGTGTCGAAACATTCGGATGCCGCGATCATGCTCGGCCATGTCATCCTTCGGGAACTCGACGCGGACGCGCCGGTCTCTTTCTCACGCAAAATCGTGCGGCAGGTGATTCGAGGCGAATGGGGCTTTCAGGGCCTGCTCGTCACCGACGACCTCACGATGGGCGGGGCCTACAACCGAGGTCTTTGCAACGCCACGCTGGGCGCACTCGACGCCGGGGTGGACCTGCTGCTCATCGCCTACGACCACGACAAGTATTTCGATGCCATGCACTGCGCGCTGGAAGGCGTGCGGCGCGGCGCGCTCGATCCCCGGGTGACGGAACGCCCGCGCGCGCCACGGCTCCAACCTCTTCGCTAGCCCCCATCCCATGTCCCAAGAACCTCGCCCTTCCCAACCCGCCGGTGCGCTGCGCCAGCTCCCGTGGAAACGCATCGCCGGCTGGAGCGCCATCGCGGCCGGTGCCGGCGCCGTTGCACTGCTGGGCGCCGCCATCGTGGGGGTGGTCGCCATCTACCCGAAGCTGCCCGACATTTCCGAGCTGGCCGACTACCGGCCCAAGCTGCCGCTGCGGGTGTACACGGCCGAGGGCTCGCTGATCGGCGAGTTCGGCGAGGAGCGCCGCAACCTCACGCCCTTCGCCAACATTCCGAAGGTCATGAAGGACGCTGTGCTGGCCGTGGAAGACGCGCGCTTCTACGACCACGGCGGCGTGGACTACAAGGGCTTCGCGCGCGCGGCCGTGGCCAGCTTCAAGGGCGGGCGCAAGCAGGGCGCCTCGACCATCACGATGCAGGTGGCGCGCAACGTCTACCTGAGCTCGGAGCGCACGCTCAGCCGCAAGGCCTCGGAGATCGTGCTGGCCTTCCGGCTCGAGCAGCAGCTCAGCAAAGACCAGATCCTCGAGATCTACCTGAACCAGATCTACCTGGGCAACCGCGCCTACGGTTTCGCCGCCGCGTCCGAGGCCTACTTCGGCAAGCCGCTGCAGCAGGTGACCATCGCCGAGGCCGCCATGCTGGCCGGCCTGCCGAAGGCGCCCGGCGCCAACAACCCGGTGGCCAACCCGCGTCGCGCGCGGGCGCGCCAGCTCTACGTGATCGACCGCATGCACGAGACCGGCTTCATCACCGCCGAACAGGCGGCCGAAGCCAAGAAGGAAGAGCTGCACCTGCGCGACGCCGCCGACCCGAACCGCCTGCATGCCGAGTACGTGGCAGAGACCGTGCGCCAGATGATGTACGCGCAGTACGGCGACAGCATCTACACCAGCGGCATGAAGGTCTACACCTCGCTGGTGGCGGCCGACCAGGCGGCAGCGTACAAGTCGCTGCGCAAGGGCATCATGGATTACGAGCGCCGTCAGGTGTACCGCGGCCCCGAGAAGTTCGTCGACCTGCCGGCCAGCGGCCAAAAGGAAATCGACGAGGCCGTCGACGAAGCCCTGGCCGAGCACCCCGACAACGGCGACGTGATCTCGGCCGTGGTGCTGGAAGCCAGCGCGAAAGAAGTGACCGCGGTGCGCGCCAACGGCGAAGCCTTCGAGATCTCCGGCGAGGGCCTCAAGCCCGCGCAGTCCGGCCTGGCCGCGAAGGCGCCGCCGAACATCAAGATCCGCCGCGGCGCCGTGATCCGCGTCGCGAAGACGCCCAAGAACACCTGGGAAATCACGCAGCTGCCCGAAGTGGAGGGCGCCTTCATCGGCATGGACCCGCGCACCGGCGCCATCACGGCGCTGGTCGGCGGTTTCGACTTCGGCAAGAACAAGTTCAACCACGTCTCGCAGGCCTGGCGCCAGCCGGGCTCGAGCTTCAAGCCCTTCATCTACTCGGCCGCGCTCGAAAAGGGCTTCACGCCCGCCACCGTGGTGAACGACGCGCCGCTGGTGTTCGATGCCGCCGCCAACGGCGGCCAGCCCTGGGACCCGAAGAACTTCGACGGCGGCTTCGAAGGCCCGATGCCGCTGCGCAACGCGCTCATGAAGTCGAAGAACCTGGTCACGCTGCGCGTGCTGCAGTCGATCGGCGCGCCCTACGCGCAAGACTGGGTCACCAAGTTCGGCTTCGACAAGGACAAGCACCCGGCCAACCTGCCGATGGGCCTGGGCGCCGGCTCGGTCACGCCGATGCAGATGGCGGTGGGTTACTCGGTGTTCGCCAACGGCGGCTACCGCGTGAACCCGTACCTCGTAACGCGCGTCACCGACCTCAAGGACAAGGTGCTGATGGAAACCGAGCCCCCGGTGCTCGACGAAAGCCGCCGCGCCATTCCCGCGCGCAACGCCTTCATCATGGAATCGCTGCTGCAGAGCGTGGTCAAGGGCGGCTCCGGCTTCAAGGCCTACCAGGCGCTCAAACGCGACGACCTGTACGGCAAGACCGGCACCACCAACGACTCCTTCGACACCTGGTTCGCGGGCTTCCAGCCCACGCGCGTGGGCATCGCCTGGGTCGGCTACGACACGCCGCGCCAGCTCGGCGTGCGCGGCGAGACCGGCGGCAGCCTGAGCCTGCCGATCTGGATCGGCTACATGCAGTCGGCGCTGCGCGGCGTGCCCGTGACCCTGCCGGCCGAACCGCCCGGCGTGGTCAACGTCGACGGCGAGTGGTACTTCGACGACTTCACGCCGGGCCACAATGTGGCGAGCCTGGGCCTGGAAAGCGCCGAGCAGCCGATACAGCCGGTGGAAGTGCTGACGGGCGCGCCGGTGGGTGCGCCGCCACCGCCCGAGGAACGCAACCGCATCCTCGATTTCTTCCGCTAGCCAGCGGCGAGATCACCCAAAGACGCGGGGGACGCGCGGTGCCTACACTCGGTGCCGCGGCCCCCGCTTCTTTTTTTGTCTCTCCCTTTTTTCGCATCCATGGAAATCCTCACCCTGGTGGCCCTGATCGCCGCCGGCTTCTACATCCTCAAGTCCAAGGAACAGCGCCAGCGCATCGCGCTGCTCGGTCGCCATCTGGGCCGCTACCAGATCGAGAAGCTGATGGAGAGCCTGACCCAGGGCTACCTGCGCTGCCTCGGCGAAGACGACGCCGAGCGCCGCCAGCAGATCTGGCACCTGCTCGACGCCACCGAGGAAAAGCTCGCGGGCCAGTTCGAGACCTTCGCCGCCGAGCTGGCGCGCGAACCCGAAGCCGACACGCGCGTGAGCCGCCTGCCGGTGGCCTTGCCGTTCGCCACCACGCTGTTCCCTTCCGCGAGCTTCGACCTGCGCGAAGCACTGCGCATTCATGCGCGCGGCATCGCGGGCGTGGCGAAAAATGCGGCGGGCCGCTCGCCGAAATCGAAGGCCTTCACGATGTCGGCCGAGCTGTTCCTGATGCAGCACACCTGCCACTGGTTCTGCAAGTCGAAGGCCGTGGCCTCGGCACGCATGCTGGCGCGGCACCAGACTTCGTACGAGCAGCTGCTCGACGCTGTGAGCCCCGAGACGCGCGAGGCCTACCGCGCGCTCGTGGGTCAGTGATGCGTTGACAGCAGCGGCAGCGTGAGCGTCGCCACGGCGCCGCCGCGCGTCGCATTGCCCAGGTCGATGCGACCGCGGTGCAGGGTCGCGATTTCCTTCACGAACGCCAGGCCCAGCCCCGTGCTCTTCTTCTGGCTGTGCGGCCGGGCGAGCGAATAGAACTTCTCGAAGACTTTTTCCTGCGCGTAGTCCGGAATGCCCGGGCCGTGGTCGCGCACGTTGATGCGCGCCAGGCGCGAGGTGGTTTCCAGCGTCAGCAGCACCTCGCTGTCGGGCGGTGAAAAATCGAGCGCGTTGTCGAGCAGGTTGCTGATCGCGCGGCGCAGCAAAAACGGATCGCCCTCGACACGCGCAGGCTCTCGAATATTCACGATCAACCGGATGTTGCGTCGCGACGCGGCGGGTTGCGCGCTGGCGGCAATGTCTTCGATGAGCGGGCCCAGCGCCACCGGTTCGGTGCGGTCGAGCGTGCGCCGCGTCTCGAGCGCAGTGAGCTCCATCATGCGGTCGACGATTTCCTGGATGCGCTGGGTTTCGCGTTCGATGTTCTTCAGGAAACGCTCGCGCTGGTCGTGCGGCATCTGCGGCTCCTGCAGGAGCTCGGCCGCGCCGCGGATCGCCGAGAGCGGGCTCTTCACTTCGTGCGTGAAGGTCTGCACGTAGTCGGCCACGTAGTTGCGTCCGGTGAGCGCGTCGCGCATTTCGCCGAAGCCGGTGCGCACCGCATCGACCGCGCGCCGCGCCATGCGCGACAGGCTCAGGCTGCGCTGTGCGCGCACCCAGGTCCAGTAGTCGCGGATCAGGCCGAAGGGCCGCACCAGCCAGACCGAGACGATCACGGTGAGCAGCAGCAGCGCCAGTGCCGAACCCACGCCGACCCAGATGGTGCGCACGCGCGCGTCTTCGACGAACTGGCCGAAGCTCTGCACCGGCTTGCCGACGCTGACGACGCCGACGATCTCGTCGTTCCAGCGGATGGGTGCGCCGACGTACATCACCGAGGTGCGCGGGTCGCCGTCGACGTCGCGCGAGGTGCGCGCGCCGTACAGGCCGCCGAGCGTGCGCTTCACGTCGCTCCACTGCGAGTAGTCGTTGCCCAGGTGGCGGCCGAGCGAATCGAACATCACGCGGCCGGTGCGATCGGTGACGTACACGCGCAGTTCGACCCGGCTCTTGTGCAGGTTGTAGATCTGGGCCGAGAACTCGCGCGTGTAGACGCTGCGAAAGAGCGGCTCCAGCCGCGCCGTGTTGATGGCGCCGGCGATCACGTCCTGCTCGACCAGGCTGGCCATGAGCTGCGAGGTCTCGACCAAGGATTCCTCGGCCGACTCGCGGTAACGCGGGTCGATGTCGGAAACGACGCGGTACAGCAGGAAGGCGATGCCCGCCGTGTAGATCAGCAGGATGCCGATGAAGATCCGGGTCCGGCGGGTCATTCCCTGCTGGCGGGCAGATCTTCGTGCAGCGCGTAGCCGGTGCCGCGCAAGGTGCGGATCGGCTCCACCTCCGGCGCGATGGTCTTGAGCTTGGCGCGCAGCGTCTTGATGTGCGCGTCGACCGTGCGGTCGAAGCTGTCGCTGGCGTCGTCCCAGACGAGTTGCAGCAGTTCGTCGCGCGTGAACACGCGCCCCGGGCGCTGGACCATGAGTTTCAGCAGGCCGTACTCGTAGCGCGAGAGTTCGAGCAGCCGTCCGTAGTACCGGATCTGCATGCGCTCGCTGTCGAGCGCAAAGGGGGTTGCGGGGGTCTGTGGCGCCGCTGAAGGCGGCCCCGGCGCATTTTGATGGGGTACCCCATGAATCGGCGCTGCGGCCGTTGGCGGGCTTCCTGGGCCGTTTCTGGCGCTGCGCCGCAGGATGGTGCGCACGCGGGCGACCAGCTCACGGGGTGAAAACGGCTTGGCAATGTAGTCGTCCGCACCCAGCTCGAGGCCCACCACGCGGTCTATTTCGTCGCTGCGGGCCGTCAAAAACACCATCGGTACCTCTGGGCCGCCCATCGACTGGTTCAGCGCCTGGAGGCGTTTGAAGAGCTCGAAGCCGTTCAGGTCGGGCAATCCGATGTCCAGGATCGCGAGGGCGGGGCGCTCCTGCGCGAACTGCGCGATGGCTTCTTCGGCCGTGGCGCACCAGATCGGCTGGAAACCGTCGCTGCTCAAAACGTACTGGAGCGTGTCGGCGATGCCCGATTCGTCTTCGGCAATCAGGATCCGGGGTTTGAAGCTCATCCGGCGATGTTAGCGAGGGCCACGGACGACCCGTGCCCGGTTTTCCGCCCGAGGCGCCGGCGACCGGCGCGGCCTTTCGCGGCCTTTTTTTTCGGGCGCGGCTTTTCCTCTTCCTGTCTTCTTATTCTTCTTATTCAAATTAGTAGTAGTAGATAAGGGTCGCACCGGTCTGTGGAAAGGTCGCTTTTTCCTTGACGTGACAACGACTTGTCATGCCCGCGTCACTGTGCGCACCCGCGCTTCCGTGGTGTACCCGCAACTTGGACAACCTGGGGTAACCCGCCGGCCCTGTGGATAACCGATGGCTTGTGCAAAAACTCTCCCCAGAGTTGTCCTTTGACAGCCTTCCGGAATTCTGCGAAAGGCGGTTTTCGGGTCGAGAAATTCATTGCCTGTTAATTGAGCAGGTTGTAAATTTCCTTTGTAAATCAACGACTTGCAACACCCCTACAGAGCAGTGCCGGGGTTATCCACAGAGTTGCCCCAGTTTTGTGGGGAGAACGCGTGGAGGAACCTTCGGGCGCTGCGCGGACCCAATCGGCTCCTTCACATGACGAAAAAACTCGAACATGACACCTTCTGAAACAAAAGCGATCGTCACCTTGAGCCTGCTGGCGGCCTTCGTCGATGGCGAAAAGCACGAGCGCGAGCGTGCCGAGATCAAGCGCATTGCCGAGGGCCTGTCGCAGGCCGACGGCGTGAACCTGCCGACGATCTACCAGGACGTGCTGATGAAGCGGGTGTCGCTGGCCTCGGTGGCCGGCGAGCTGAAAAGCGCCGAGTCGCGCCAGCTGGCGTACGAGATGGCGGTGTGCATGTGCGACGCCGACGGCGTGCAGTCGGAGCCGGAGCGGCTCTTCCTGATGGACGTGCGCAGCTCGCTCGGCCTGGACGCCTCGGCGGCGCAGTTCTCGCAGCGGGCGGAAGACATCGCCGCCGCGGTGCCGGCGGCGGTGGCGACGAGCGCGACCGCGGCAACCCCCGCGGCGCCGCAGGCGCCCGACAGCACCGAGCTCGACCGCGCGATCCTCAACGCCGCCATCCTCAACGGCGCGCTCGAGCTGCTGCCCGAGACGCTGTCGACCATGGCGATCATTCCGCTGCAGATGAAGCTGGTCTACCGCATCGGGCAGGCGCACGGCTACCAGCTGGACACCGGCCACATCAAGGATTTCCTGGCCACCGTGGGCGTGGGCCTGACCTCGCAGTACCTGGAGCAGGCGGGGCGCAAGCTGCTCGGCGGCCTGCTGGGCAAGGTCGGCGGCGGTCTGCTGGGCGGTCTGGGCAAGCAGGCCGTGAGCTCGGGCATGAGCTTCGCGTCGACCTATGCGCTGGGCCACGTGGCCAAGCGCTACTACGCGGGCGGGCGCACGCTCTCCACGCAGATGCTGAAGGACGCGTTCTCCAGCGTGGTGAAGGAAGGGCAGGGCCTGCAGACGCAGTACCTGCCGGCGATCCAGGAACGCGCGCGCACGCTGGACACGAGCCAGGTCCTCTCGCTGGTTAAAAACGCCTGATTTTTTTCCAGGGATACCGTGGAACCGGCTTTGCCGGGCCACCGGTATAGCCCCCGGCGAGGGGGTTGGCGCAGCGGCACGAAGTGCGCGAAGCCTGGGGGAGTACCTGGACTCTAGACCTGGCTCAGGTCGTCGAGGATGGGGCAATCCGGCCGCGCATCGCCGTGGCAGCAATGCACGAGGTGCGCGAGCGTGCTGCGCATCGACTGCATGTCGGCGATGCGCTGTTCCAGTTCCCCCAGGTGCTTTTGCGCGATGCGCTTGACGCTCGAGCTGGCGCGGCGGCGGTTGTGCCACAGGCCGACCAGTTCGGCGATTTCTTCCATCGAGAACCCGAGATCGCGCGAGCGCTTGATGAAGCGCAGCGTGTGGATGTCGGCGTCGTTGTACTGGCGGTAGCCGCTCTCGGTGCGCGCCACCGCGGGCAGCAGGCCCAGGCCTTCGTAGTGGCGCACCATGCGCGCCGACACGCCCGACAGCCGCGCGGCCTCGCCGATGGCGACCTGGCGGCCGTGGGCGGAGGTCGCCGTCATCATTGAACGGTGTAGCCGGCGTTCTCGATCGCGACCACGATGTCCTGGCGCGGCTGCTGGCTCAACACGTCCACATGACCGGTTTCGAGATCGACCGTGACCTGCGCGTGCGGGTCGACCGTCTGCACTGCGTCCTGCACCGCCTCCACGCAGTGGTTGCAGCTCATGCCGGAGACCTGGAATTTCTGGCTCATCGTCGTTGCTCCTTGTCGGAATGAATGAAGGGTGGAAGGATTGAACACCCGAATCGGGGACAACGCCAGTTTCAACCCTCTCACGATGTCAACGTCCAGCCAAGGGCTTTGAAGCCACCGCGCTTGACCTTGCCATGGTGTCAGGCTTTAGCCTCGGGACCATGGAACACATTCAGCCTCAACCTTCCGCGGCCGCCGCCACGCTGGACCTCTCGGTCGGCGGCATGACCTGCGCCTCGTGCGTGATGCGCGTGGAGCGCGCGCTCAAGAACGTGCCCGGCGTGCAGAACGTGAGCGTCAACCTCGCGACCGAGTCGGCCCGCATCGTGGCCACCGGCGGCGAGGACATGGCCCTGCTGCTGCGCCGCGCCGTGCGCGCCGCCGGCTACGAGCCGCGCGCCGAAAGCACCGCGCAGGACGAGGCCGCCGCGCTGTCGCCCTGGCACGGCTTCATGCCCGTGGCCATCGGCCTGGCGCTGTCGATCCCGTTGATGGCGCCGATGCTGGGCGACCTGGTCGGCCAGAGCTGGATGCTGCCGCCCTGGGTGCAGCTGCTGCTGGCGACGCCGGTGCAGTTCTGGCTCGGCGCGCGCTTCTACCGCGCGGGCTGGCATGCAGCCAGGGCCCGCACCGGCAACATGGACCTGCTGGTGGCGCTGGGCACCAGCGCGGCCTTCGGCCTGTCGCTGTGGCTGTGGTGGCGCGCCGCCACCGGCGAGCATGCGGGGCACGGCATGGTGCCGCACCTGTACTTCGAAGCCTCGGCGGTGGTGATCACGCTGGTGCTGCTGGGCAAGTGGCTCGAGGCGCGCGCCAAGCGCCAGGCCACCTCGGCGATCCGCGCGCTGCAGCAGCTGCGGCCCGAAGTGGCGCACCTGATCAACGCACGCGGCAAGGAAAGCGACGTGCCGCTGGCCGACGTGATGGTCGGCGACCGCCTCGCCGTGCGCCCCGGCGAACGCGTGCCGGCCGATGCGCGCGTGCTCGAAGGGCAGTCCGAAGTCGACGAATCGATGCTCACCGGCGAACCGCTGCCCGTGGCCAAGAACCCCGGCGACATGCTGACCGGCGGCGCCGTGAACGGCGACGGCCGCATGGTGATCGAAGTGCGCGCGGTCGGCGCCGAGAGCGTGCTGGCCCGCATCATCCGGCTGGTCGAGGACGCGCAGGCCGCGAAGGCGCCGATCCAGCGCATGGTCGACCAGGTGGCGGCGGTGTTCGTGCCGGTGGTGCTGGTGATTGCGCTCGTCACCTTCGCGGGCTGGATGGTCGCGGGTGCCGGCGTCGAGACCGCGCTGATCCATGCGGTGGCGGTGCTCGTGATCGCTTGTCCGTGTGCGCTGGGCCTCGCGACGCCGGTCGCGGTGATGGCGGGCACGGGCGTGGCCGCGAAGCACGGCATCCTCATCAAGGACGCACGGGCCCTGGAAATTGCGCACCGCGTCGACACCGTCGCCTTCGACAAGACGGGCACGCTGACCGTGGGCCGTCCGGTGCTCACGGCGTTGCTGCCCGCGGCCGGTGCGCTGGCGAAGGAGAACGACCTGCTCGCCACGGCCGCCAGCCTGCAAGGCGGCAGCGAGCATCCGCTCGCACGCGCCGTGCTGTCTGCCGCTGCCGAACGCGGCGTGCAGGCGCCGCCGCTCGGTGCGATGCAGGCGATGCCGGGGCGCGGCGTGCGCGGCGAAGTGAACGGCGCGACCTGGGCCATCGCGAGCCTGCGCTGGTGCCGTGAGCTCGACGCGATGCCGGCCGAGGCCGACATCGAACGCCTGCAGTCGCAGGGTGCCACGGTGTCCGCGCTGCTGCGCTTCGACGACGCCGGCTCCGCGCATGTGCAGGCGCTGCTGGCCTTCGCCGACGAGCCGAAGCCGCAGGCTGCCGAAGCGATCCGCACCTTGCGCGGGCGCGGCCTGCGCGTGGTGATGATTTCGGGCGACAACCTGCGCGCGGCACAGGCGATGGCCGCGCGGCTTGGCATTCCGGCCGAGGACGTGCGCGCCGACGTGCTGCCGGCCGACAAGGCCGAGCAGGTGAGCGCGCTGCGCAAGAACGGCCACGTGGTCGCGATGGTCGGCGACGGCGCGAACGATGCGCCTGCACTGGCCGCGGCCGACGTGGGCATCGCGATGGCGCCGTCGGGCGGCGGCACCGACGTGGCGATGGAAGCGGCCGGCATCACGCTGATGCGCGGCGACCTCGCGCTCGTGGCCGAAGCGCTCGAGCTCTCAGGCCGTACGGTGGCGAAGATCCGGCAGAACCTGTTCTGGGCCTTCGCCTACAACGTGGCCGGCATCCCGCTCGCGGCCTTCGGTTTGCTGAGCCCGGTGGTGGCCGGCGCGGCGATGGCGCTGTCGAGCGTGAGCGTGATGGCGAATGCGCTGTTGCTGCGGCGCTGGAAGCCGAAGCACCAACAACATTGATCCGACAGCGGATCAGTCGAACAGCAGCGCCATCAGGTGCTCGTCGATGAAGTCCGCTTCACCGGCCCGGCGGTAGAACTGGCGCAGCGTGCCTTCCTGCACGAAGCCCAGCCGGGCATAGAAACGCAGGGCCGTGGCGTTGTCGCTCTCGGCCATCAGCTCGACGCGGCGAACGCCTTCGGCCTTCAGCCGCGCGAGCACGTCGCTCACCATGGTCTGCGCGACACCGCGGCCATGCAATGTGGGATCGACCGCGAGCGTGCCCAGGCTCGCCACATGCTGCGCACGGCCCGGGTAGCGCGTGACGCGATAGAAGCCGGCGACCTGGCCATCGACGTCGAAGATGAAGAACGCACCGCTGTCGAGCAAGCCCTGGAAGATCGGGCGAAAGTCGTCGCGCGGCATCGGGTCGTAGCCCAGGTAGGGCACGACCCGCTCATGCATGTAGAGATCGAAGACGGCGTCGAAATCGGAGGGGGTGGCGAGGCGGTGCAGGGGCATGTCGCGCTTCTTCTATGAGGTCCGCAAGGATGGATGCGGCCGAGCATAGCCATGGCAAGGCGGTGCTGACAACCGCCCCGCTTTTTTCCTCCCCCGAAGTTCAACCCTCCGGGAAGCGCCGGCTCGCCACGATCACCGCGTTGGTGCCGCCGAAGGCGAAAGAATTCGACAGCACATGGCGCAGCCCGCGCGCCTCGCGTGCCGCGCCGCGCACGAAGTCCACGTTGGCGAACGCCGCATCCGGCGTCTGCAGATGGGCAATGGGCGGCAGGGTCTCACGGGCCAGTGCGCGCAGCGCGGCCACGAGTTCGATGGCGCCGCCGCCGCCGAGCACATGGCCGTGGATCGCCTTGGTCGCGCTGACGGGCGCGGCGTTGCCGAACAGTTCGCCGATCGACGCGGCCTCGGCGGCATCGCCCGCGCTCGTGGCCGTGCCGTGGGCGCTGATGTGGCCGATGTCCGACGGCACGAGCCCGGCGTCGCGCAGCGCCGCACGCATCGCGCGCACCTGGCCGGCAGAGTCAGGGTTGGTGATGTGCGTGCCGTCGCAATTGCTGGCGTAGCCACTGAGAACGAAGGGCTGCGCGCCGGCGCCGCGTGCCCGTGCATGCGCCTCCGATTCGAGCACCAGCGCCGCCGCGCCCTCGCCGATGGCAAAGCCCGCGCGGTCGGCCGAGAACGGTCGGCAGGCGGAGGCGGGCGCATCGGCCGGCGGCGGCGCCATGACGCGCATTGCGTGCCAGCTGGCCATCACGCCGGGCGTGAGCATGGCGTCGTGGCCGCCGACGATGGCGATGTCGATCCAGCCGCCGCGGATGGCGCGCATGGCTTCGCCGATGGCCACTGCGGACGAAGCACAGGCGCAGGCATAGGCCAGCGCCGCGCCGCGCGCGCCGAAGTGCAGCGCCAGTTCGGCGACCGCGGCGTTGGGCATCACGGTGAGCACGGTGGTGGGGCGCATGCGGCGCTGTTCGCCGTAGAGCGCGCGCGTGGTGGCGTCGAAAGTGCCGGCGCCGGCCAGGCCGCTGCCCCAGAAGACGCCGAGGCGGTCGCGGTCGATGGCGTCGAGGTCCAGACCGGCATCGGCCGCGGCGTCCTGCGCGGCGGCCAGGGCCATCGCGGTGCCGCGGTCCAGCGGCAGGCGCGAGGCGCTGCGCACGCTGCTGGCGTCGAAATCGCAGGTGGCGGCGGCGATGGCCATCGGGTCCATGCCGGGAATCTCGAGGGTCTGCGCGCGCACCGCGGAGCGACCGGCGAACAGCGCGTCGTCGAAGGCCTCGATGCTGCGTCCGAGCGGCGTGATGAAACCGAGCCCGCTCACGTGCACGGGCGCGGCGGCGGTGTGGGCCGTGGCGGTGGCCGCCAGCACGGCATGGGCGGCGCCGCTGCTCATGCGGCGGCTGCCATGGGTTCCGCGCGTGCGGCGGCGGCCTCGCCCTCGGCGTCGATCACCTCGCACAGCCGCTGCAGCGTGATGCCGGCTTCGCGCGGGTCGAGCCGGTCTTCGGGAATGCGCAGGTGAAAGGCGTCTTCCACCGCGAAGACGAACTCCATGAGCGCCAGCGAATCGAGGCCGAGGTCCGACAGCGCGGTGGCCGGCGAGATGGCCGTGCGCGCGACGCGGAAGTCGGTCTCGAGGATGGTGGCGATGCTGTTGAAGGTGGGAGAGGAAGACATGAGGAGGTTCCTTTCTTTCAGGCGTGAAGAGCAAGTCCGCGGACGCGGAACACGGGTTCGGGCACCGGGCCGTGGGCCACGGTCTCGGCGAAGGCGAGGGTCTCGCGCACGACCTGCTGGCGGTCGTTGTCGATGCTGATCATGTGGTAGCTGTTGTTCAGGACCACGGTGCGCAGCGAGGCGCAGCGCAGCCCGCGCACGAGCAGGTCGAGGTTGGACAGGCTGGCCACCTCGTCCTCGCGCGCATGCAGCGCCAGCACCTGCTCGCACTGCACGTCGTTCAGGCGCCGTCGCACGTGGCGGATCAGCCGGTCGTGCTCGCGCAGGTGGCCCACGCCGATCACCGCGCTGCCGGCGCGCGAGACCTGGCGATGGCGCAGCTCGCGCTCGATCCAGGTGCGCACGCGCTCGTTCTTCACGCCGTAGGGCGGGCGTTCGCGGTACTGCCAGAGGCGGCCCAGCGGCGTGTAGAAGGCCAGCGGCAGCAGAAAGCGCGTGCGCGGCACGGCCCAGCCGTCGAAGCGCAGCGTGGTCGACATGAGCACCAGCGCGTCCACCTCGCGCCCGCAGCGGATGGCGCCGCCCAGGGCCAGCGAGGCGCCGGCCGAGATGCCGACCAGCATCACGCGGTCGTGCGTGCACCGCAGCGCCTTCACGTGCGCCTCGAGGGTGTCGAGCCAGCGTTCGAAAGGCACAGCCTGCTGCAGCGGCGCGGCGGCGTCGAACGAGTAGCCGGAGATGCACAGCGGCTGCACCGCATACCCGTGGCGCTGCAGGGTCGATTGCACGGTCAGCAGCTCGTCAGGCGTGCTGCATAAACCATGCAGCAGAACCACCGCGGTGCGCTGCACGGCGGGGGACACCAGGCTCAAGGGATCGGAGGGATCGCGTGCACTCATCGGAAGGTGTGTCGTATGCTCATGTCGCGTTTATCGCGGTGAGCGACTGACCGGCCGCTGACGCGTCCATCGCCAGGGCAGACCCACAAATCCACCCACCACTCATTCACTCACCATGCGAATCCTGCTTGTGGAAGATGACACCGTGCTGCGCGACGTGATGCTGCGCAGCCTCGCCGACGCGGGCCACCGGGTCGACGTGTCGACCAACGTCGAAGATGCCGACCACCTGTGGCGCGTGCAGCCCTTCGATGCCGTGCTGCTCGACCTCAACCTGCCCGCCACCGCCAGCCCCACCAGCGGCCTGGCGAGCGGCCTCACGGCCTTGCGACAGGCGCGTGCGCGCGGCGACCGCACGCCGGTGCTCGTGCTCACGGCGCGCGGTCGCACCGAAGAACGCATCGCCGGGCTTGACGCGGGCGCTGACGACTACCTGGGCAAGCCCTTCGACCTCGCCGAGGTGGAGGCGCGCCTGCGCGCGCTGGTGCGGCGCGCCAAGGGCACCGAAGACATCGTGGTGCTCGGCCAGCTCAAGCTCGACCGCAAGGCGCGGCGTTTCGCGGTCGCGAACGCACCGCTCGATCTGCCGGCGCGCGAGTTCGAGGTGCTGTGGGAACTCATGAGCCCGCCGGGCCGCACCGTGAGCAAGCGGGCGCTGTCGGACAAGCTCTCGGGCTTTGACGAATCGCTGGGCGACAACGCGCTCGAGGCCTTCATCTCGCGCCTGCGCAAGAAGCTGCTCGGCTCGGGCGCGGGCATCCGCACCTTGCGCGGCATCGGCTACCTGCTCGAAGCCGAGGTGTGAGGCCGCCCGTGAGCGAGGCCACCCCACCGGTCACGCGCACTGCACCTTCGCTCACGCGGCGCGTGCTGCGCAACGTGCTGGTGCCGCTGGCGCTCACCTGGATGGCCGGTGCGGTGATCGCGCTGGTCATCGCCAACTACTTCTCCGAGCAGGCCTTCGACCGCGGCATGCTCGACGACGCCTATGCGCTGTCGGCCAACGTGCAGGCCGGCGAACGCGGCATCGAGCTGCTGCTCACGCCGCGCGAAGTGGCAACCGTGCTGTTCGACCAGACCGACAAGGTCTACTTCTCGGTGCAGCGGCTCGACGGCACGCTCATCTCCGGCAGGGGCGACCTGAAGGCGCCGTTGCCCGACGAAGGTTCGCGCTACCGTTTTTCCGATATCGATTACGACGGGAACGTGCTGCGCGCGGTGGTGCTCGACCACGACGCCGAGCCCGGCCTGCACATGCCCTACCGCGTGATCGTGGCGCAAACCACGCTGAGCCGCGCCGCACTGGTGCAGCGACTGCTGTTCTATGCCATGGCGCCGCAGGTGCTGCTGCTCGTGCTGCTGGCCGTGTGGCTCTGGCATGGCATCCGACGCGACTTGCGACCGCTCGGCGAGCTGCAGCGTGCACTCGACACCCGCGACGTGCGCGACCTCTCGCCGGTGACCGTGGCGCAGACCTCGAAAGAATTGCAACGCCTGGGCGATGCCGTCAACGCGCTGTTCGACCGGCTGCGCCACAGCGTGCGCGCGCAACGCGAGTTCGTGGGCAACGTGGCGCACGAGTTGCGCACGCCCCTCGCGGGCATTCGCGCGCTGGCCGAGTACGGGCTCGCGCAGCACGACACCGAGGTGTGGCGCGAACAGCTGACGCGTGTGTCCGAACGGCAGGCGCGTGCGAGCCACCTGATCGACCAGCTGCTTGCGCTCGCGCTGGCCGACGAGGCGCGCACCGAC
This sequence comes from Variovorax sp. GW531-E2, assembly GCF_059423125.1. NCBI lineage: Bacteria > Pseudomonadati > Pseudomonadota > Betaproteobacteria > Burkholderiales > Comamonadaceae > Variovorax > Variovorax sp. GW531-E2. The sequence goes on from NZ_JBWKXQ010000045.1 coordinate 45,506, forward strand.
CTGCAGCGCACGCCCGTGTCGCTCGACATGCTGGCCGAGCAGACCGTGCTGCGCCACCTGGCGCGCGCCGATGCGCGCGGCGTCGACCTGGGGGCGCGTGGCCTCGACGACGGCGTGACGGTGCTTGCAAACGAAGCGCTGGTGGAGGGCATCCTCGACAACCTGATCGACAACGCGCTGCGCTACGGCGGCCGCACGATTACCGTCGAACTCGCGGGCCGCACGCTGAGCGTGATCGACGACGGACCCGGCATTCCGCTCGAGGCGCAGCGCGACCTCATGCAACGCTGGGCGCAAGGGCCCGCGGGCCAGAAGCTGGGGCAGGGTGCAGGGCTGGGGCTGTCGATCGTGGCGCGCTATGCCGAGCTGCTGGGCGCCGAGTTGCGGCTCGACGCCGCGGAGCCTACGGGCCTGCGCGTGAGCGTGACCTTCGGGGACGACGCCTGACCGTTCACGCGCGTGTCAGTGGCTTGCGCAGATAGACGCGTGTGCGCCCGTCGAGGGATTCGCGCCGGAACTCGACATAGCCGATGCGCTGGTAGAGCGCGAGGTTCTCGGTCATCTTTTCGTTCGTGAACAGGTAGATCGATGCGTGGCCCTGGCGCAGCGCTTCGCGCTCGGCCAGTTCGAGCAAGGCGCGGCCCGCGCCGCTGCCCTGGTGGTCGGGGTGAACCGCGATCACGTCGATGAGGAAGCCTTCGTCGGTCACGTCGAGCAACAGCGCCGCGCCGATCTGTTGCTCCGGCCGCTCGGCCACCCACACCTGCAGGTGCGCGATGGCCTGCGCGTAGTCGCGCGTCATCGGTCGCGGCGTAAGGCCCAGGCGCGGGATGTAGGTGCGGAAGGCCTCGACCGCGCATGCGGTGACAGCCGCCACGTCGTCGTCGGTGGCGCGACGCAGATGCCAGGGTGCAGCGTTGTCGCTCACGCGTCGAACTCGACCTCGCCCTCGATCTCGACCGGGATGCCGAAAGGCAGCTCGGCCATGCCCACGGCGCTGCGCGCATGCGCGCCGACCTCGGGACCGAAGAGCTCAAGGATCAGGTCGGAAAACCCGTTGATGACCGCCGGCTGCTGCTGAAAGCCGGGCGCCGAGGCCACCATGCCGAACACGCGCGTCCATGCGGTGATGCGGTCCAGGTCGCCGAGCGCGCGCTGCAGGCTGCCGAGCATCGCGAGGCCGGTGAGGCGCGCGGCGGCGTAGCCTTGGTCGACTGTCAGCTCTGCGCCGAGCTTGCCCAGCGGCGCAGCGATGCGGCCATCGGCCGTGAGCGGGCCGTGGCCTGAGACGATCGCGCGCCGGCCGATGAGGCGGACGAACTGGAAGGGGAGGACCACGCCGGGTGGGGGCGTGACCGGTGGCGGCAGCACGAGGCCGAGTGCTGCAAGCCGTTGTTCGATGCGGGCCATGGCGTTGCGCTCCTGCAGGCGGACGTTGATGAAGAGGTCCGCCGCATCTTGCCATGGCCCTCAGGGGCCGCCGTGGGCTCAGCCCAACGCCGGATAGTCCGTATACCCCTTCACCCCGCCCCCATACATCGTCGCCTTGTCCAGCTCGTTCAGCGGCGCGTGCTCGCGCAGGCGGCGCACCAGGTCGGGGTTCGAGATGAAGGGCTTGCCGAAGGCCACGAGGTCGTCGCCTTCCTTCACGGCTTCTTCGGCCAGGGGGCGGTCGTAGCCGTTGTTGACCATCCAGGCGGCCTTGCCGCCTGCGGCGCGGTAGGCAGCCTTGAGGGCTTCGTAGTCGAAGGGGCGGTCGGCGATCTCGCGCGGGCCGCCGGTGGCGCCTTCGATGATGTGGATGTAGGCCAGGTTCAGCGGCGCGAGCTGCTGCACGACGTAGGTGAACAGCGGCTGCGGGTCGCTGTCGTGCACGTCGTTGGCGGGCGTGACGGGCGACAGGCGGATGCCGGTCTTGCCGCCGCCGACCGCGTCGACCACGGCGCGCGTGGATTCGAGCAGCAGGCGCGCGCGGTTCTTGATGGAGCCGCCGTAGTCGTCGGTGCGCTTGTTGCTGCCGTCTTTCAGGAACTGGTCGAGCAGGTAGCCGTTGGCGCCGTGCAGCTCGACGCCGTCGAAGCCCGCGGTCTCGACGGCGTTGCGTGCGGCCGCGGCATAGGCGTGGACGATGCCGGGCAGTTCGGCCGCGTCGAGCGCGCGCGGCTCGGACGTTTCAACGAAGGTGGGCACGCCGTCCTTGATGAGCACAGTCTTGGTCTTGGCGGTGATGGCCGAGGGCGCGACGGGCTTGCCGCCACCGGGTTGCAGTTCGGTGTGCGAGACGCGGCCCACGTGCCACAGCTGCACGACGATCTTGCCGCCCTCGGCGTGCACGGCGTCGGTCACGCGCTTCCAGGCGTCGAGCTGCTCGGTGCCGTAGAGGCCGGGCACGTCGGCGTAGCCCTGGCCCTGGTGGCTGATGGCGGTGGCTTCGGTGATGAGCAGGCCGGCGCTGGCGCGCTGGGCGTAGTAGGTGGCGGCGATGTCGGGCGGGATCGCGTTGGGCGAGCGGTTGCGCGTGAGCGGCGCCATCACGATGCGGTTGGCGAGCTGGAGGTCGCCGGCCTGGACGGGGTCGAAAAGGGTGGACATCGTGGATTGAGGGGGCAGAGTTGAAACAGGCGCAAGGCTAAGCCGCCCGTCTCAACCCTGCTGTCACACGGTTGTCCCGATTGGTGCTAAGGAAGCAGCCGCGCCAGCAGCGCCGGGCTCACGCGCACGGGCAGCGCCAGCAGGATCTGTCCCATGCCCTTGCCGAGCGGGTCGTTGCGCAGCGAGGCCATGCCGCCGCCGCCCAGCGCCTGTTCGCAGACGAAGTTGAAGGCGTGGATGCCGGGCACCTCGTGGCGCGTGACGCGGCCCTGCACCAGGTGCGCGAGCCATGCGGCCACGCGCGCCTCGGTGAGTTGCGCGCGCAGCAGCGGCAGCAGCTCGGGATGGCGCGCGATGACGCCGATGTTCGAGGTGTCGCCCTTGTCGCCGCTGCGGGCCCACGCGAGGCGGATCAGCGGGACCTCGATGGCGTCGTCGCCGGGCGTGGCAAGAGGCAGTGCATCGTTGGTGCGCACGGCGGGCGGGTCGTCGCTGGTGGCGTGCGTCGCGGGCACATTGACGGTCTGCCCATCGACGCGCACCTGCGGGCTCACGCGCGCCTTGTCGAGCAGGAACGCGTACTGCCGGATCGACGGCGACACCGAGGCGCGCCCGCCGCCCGCGCCCGTGGTGCCGGGCGCCCACGAGGTGCCGGCCGGCGCGACCTCGCGCGCGAACAGCTCCAGCGCGTCCTTGCGCGGATGCGTCACGGCGAGCCGCAGCACGGCCTCGCGGATCTGCTGTGCCTGCGTCTGCGCATGAGGGCCGTAGCAGGACTCGGCGCCGAGCACTTCGAGTTGCGTGCCGCTGTAGGGCCCGAGGCCCTGTTGCGCGAAGAGGGCGCCGGTGCGCGCGAGGATCGCTTCGCCGGTGCGCCGCGCCTTGGCCACCGCGTCGAAGCCGACGATCGTGAGTTGCGCCGCGGTCTTGAAGCCGTCGACGTAGGTGGCGCAGACCTTGTAGCTACCGGTGGGTGCGCGGCCGCGCGCGCCGTGCACGCGCACGCGGTGTTCGCCCGCCTGTTCGATGCGCACCTGCGTGAAGTCGGCCACCACGTCGGGCAGCAGGTAGGCGGCGGGGTCGCCGATTTCGTAGAGCATCTGCTCGCCGACCACGGCGGGCGTGAGCTTGCCGCCGGTGCCCGCGGGCTTGGTGACGACGAAGCTGCCGTCGGCGGCGCATTCGACGATGGGGTAGCCGATGTTCGGCCAGTCGGGCACGGTGTCCCAGTCGGTGTGCAGGCCGCCGGTGGCCTGGCAGCCGCACTCGATGATGTGGCCCGCGAGGCTGCCCGCGGCGAGCAGGTCGTGGTCGCCGGGCTGCCATTGGAATTCATGCATCAGCACGCCGAGCGTGACGGCCGAGTCGACGCAGCGGCCGGTGATGACGACCTGCGCGCCCGCGTCGAGCGCGGCCTGGACCGGGCGCGCGCCCAGGTAGGCGTTGGCGCTGAGCACGCGCTCGGGCAGCGGCGCGCCGCTCTGCAGTTCGCGCACGGGCGGTTGCGAGGCGCGCAGCTCGGGCAGCAGCGGCGACACGTCGTCACCGCTCACCACGGCGATCTTCAGCGAGACGCCTTGCTCGGCGGCCAGTGCCGCGAGCGCATCGGCGCAGCCTTGCGGGTTGACGCCGCCCGCGTTGCTCACGACGCGGATGCCCTGTTTCACGACGTCTTTCAGCACGGCCTTCATCGCGACGGAGACGAAGTCGGTCGCGTAGCCCAGCTCGGGCTTCTTGAGCCGTGCGCCCGCGAGGATCGACATGGTGAGCTCGGCGAGGTAGTCGAACACGAGGTAGTCGATCTGCCCGCTGGCCACGAGCTGCGGCGCGCCCACGCTGCTGTCGCCCCAGAAGCCGGAGGCGCCGCCGATGCGGACGACGCGATTGCTGTTGCTGCTGTTCATCGTCCGCTCCATTGCGGCTTGCGCTTCTCGCGGAAGGCGAGCTGGCCTTCGGCCGCGTCTTCGGTGAGCGCGAACAGGCCGATCTGGCTTTCGGTGAAGGCCATCGACTCCTCGAAAGCCATGGCCTCGATCTTCTTCATCGTGTACAAGCCGCGGCGGATGGCGGCGGGCGACTTGTCGAGCAGGCGGCCCAGCAGCCAGTCGACGCTGTCGTCGACGTCGTCGCTCACGCGGTTGACGAGCTTCAGCTCGAGCGCCTGGGCCGCGTCGATCGGTTCGCCGGTGATGCACATCTCGGCCAGCACGCGGCGTGGCAGCAGGCCGCCGAGCACGCTGAGCACCTGCGCGGGAAACACGCCGACCTTCACCTCGGGCAGGCCGAACACGGCCTGGCGGCTGGCCACGGCCAGGTCGCACATCGCCATGAGGCCCATGCCGCCCGCCATGCAGGCGCCGTTGACGCGCGCGATCAGCGGCACGGTCGATTGCCGCGCCTGGCGAAAGAGGTTGGCGATGCCCTGATAGGGCGCGGCGTAGTCGAACTTGAACGAGGTGCCGCTTTGCAGGTCGGCGCCGGCGCAGAAGGCGCGCGTGCCGGCGCCGGTGAGGACCACGGCGCGCACGGCGGTGTCGCGGTTGGCGCGGGCCAGCGCATCGGACAGGCCCTCGAGCACGGCCGCGTTGATGGCGTTGCGGCGTTCCTGGCGATCGATGGTGAGCCACATGACGGGCCCGCGCATCTCTTCGCGCAGCTCGACGGAGAAAGGGGAAGAGGGGGAAGAAGGG
>NZ_JBWKXQ010000046.1:0-50603 GCF_059423125.1 Variovorax sp. GW531-E2
CACGCGGCGTCACGCGCCTTGATTGGCCCGCCGTGGCAGACCTTCGCGACGCCAGAAATAGGGTGAACAGGCCCTAGCGCGCGGCGCGGATCGCCGACTTGGGCCGGAAGGCCTTGCAGACCGTGTCGTCGGTCTCGAGGTACGGCCCGCCGATCAGGTCGATGCAGTAGGGCACGGCGGCGAAGATGCCGGGCACGAGCTGTGTGCCGTCGGCGTCCTTCAGCCCTTCGAGCGTCTCGGCGATCGACTTGGGCTGGCCCGGCAGGTTGATGATGAGGCTCTGGTCGCGGATGACGGCCACCTGGCGCGAGAGGATGGCGGTCGGCACGAAGCGCAGGCTGATCTGGCGCATCTGTTCGCCGAAGCCGGGCATTTCCTTGTGGGCCACGGCCAGCGTGGCCTCGGGCGTCACGTCGCGCAGCGCGGGGCCGGTGCCGCCGGTGGTGAGCACCAGCGAGCAGCCGGCGTCGACCAGCTCGATGAGCGAGGCGCTGATGCGGTCGGCCTCGTCGGGGATCAGGCGGGCTTCGAATTCGAGGGGGTTTTTCAGCGCGCGGCCCAGCCAGTCCTTGAGCGCGGGCAGGCCCTTGTCTTCGTAGGTGCCGCTGGAAGCGCGGTCGCTGATGGAGACGATGCCGATGCGCACCGAATCGAAGCCTTCGCTCATGCGTCTTCTTCCCGGTCTTGCGCCGCAGCCGCTTCGGCGTGGTCGTCGCCGCCATGCACCGCGAGTTGCGCGCGCACGAGCTGGAAGATCTCGCGGTAGGCCTTGCCCTGGCGCGGTGCTTCGCCGGCGGGGCCGGACTTCAGGTCCTTGCGGGCCTGGCGCACGAGGGCGCGCAGCTGCTGGGAGTCGGTGGCGGGGTGGGTCTCGATCCAGCCGCCGAGGGCGTCGTCGTCGGCGATGAGGCGTTCGCGCCAGCGTTCGGCCTCGTGCAGCGCGGCGGCTTCGGCGGCCGGCACGGTGTTCTGCTCGGTCAGCGCCTGCTTCACGGCCTCGAGCACCTCGGGGTCGAGGGCGCGCATGAGCTTGCCGATGAACTGCATCTGGCGGCGCTTGCCCTCGAAATTGGTGATGCGTTTCGCCTCGGCGATGGCATCGACCAGTTTCTCGCTCAGCGGGAGGGCGTCGAACAGGCCGGCACGCAGGGTGAGCAGTTCTTCGCCCAGTTTCTGCAGTTCGGCGCTCTCGCGCTTGAGTTCGGTGCGGCTGGCTTCGTCGGTGCCGCCCTTGAGCTCGCGCTTGAGCTCCAGGTCGAGTTCGCTGCCTTCGGCAACGAAGTGGCCACGGACGAAATAGCCTTTTTTGGGTTTGCGGGACATGGGGTGGATTCTGGGCCGCGCCGTGCGGCGCTGCAACGCGCACAGGGGGCGCGGAAGGGAAAACGTGAAACAGGGGGCGCAAGTATCATAGCCACCACATGACGACATCCTCCTCGCGCGCCGATTCCGGCTTCGCCTACAGCCGCTCCTTCTTCGAAAACCTGGTCGATTCGGCCCTGGCCCACGCCAAAAAGCTCGGGGCCACCGACGCCGGCGCCGAGGCCTCCGAGGGCTGCGGCCTGAGCGTCTCGGTGCGCAAGGGCGAACTCGAGAACGTCGAGCGCAACCGCGACAAGTCGCTGGGCATCACGGTCTACGTGGGCCACCGCCGCGGCAACGCCAGCACCTCCGACTTTTCCGAGGCGGCCATCCAGCAGACCGCCGCGGCCGCCTACGACATCGCCCGCTTCACGGCCGAAGACCCGGTGAGCGGCCTGCCCGACGAGGCAGACATTTCCAAGGACCACCCCGAGCTCGACCTGTTCCACCCCTGGGACGTGACGAGCGAGCAGGCCGCCAAGCTGGCCCTCGAATGCGAGGCGGCGGCGCTGTCGACCGACAAGCGCATCACCAACAGCGAAGGCGCCGGCGTCTCGGCGCAGCAGAGCCACTTCTTCAGCGCCCACACGCACGGCTTTCGCGGCGGTTACGCCAGCTCGCGGCACTCGATTTCGGTGGCGCCCATCGCCGGCAAGGGCGACGGCATGCAGCGCGACGCCTGGTACAGCTCGATGCGCTCGGCCGACGAACTCGCCAGCCCGCAGGCCGTGGGCCGCTACGCCGCCGAGCGCGCGCTGAGCCGCCTGAAGTCGCGCAAGATCAAGACCACCGAATGCCCGGTGCTGTTCGAGTCGCCGCTGGCCGTGGGCCTGCTGGGCGGGCTGGTGCAGGCCGTGAGCGGCGGGGCGCTGTACCGCAAGAGCACCTTCCTGCTCGACTCGCTGGGCAAGCCCGTGCTGCCCAAGCACGTCGACGTGGCCGAAGACCCGCACGTGCTGCGCGGCAAGGGCAGCTCGCCCTTCGACGACGAAGGCGTGATCACCCGCGCACGCAAGGTGGTCGATGCCGGTCGCCTCGAAGGCTACTTTCTCTCGACCTACTCGGCGCGCAAGCTGGGCATGAAGACCACCGGCAATGCCGGCGGCTCGCACAACCTGACGCTGAGCTCGCGCCTCACGAAGCACGGCGACGACCTTGACGCCATGCTGGCCAAGCTCGGCACGGGCCTGTTCGTCATCGAGCTGATGGGGCAGGGCGTGAACTACGTGACCGGCGACTATTCGCGCGGCGCCAGCGGTTTCTGGGTGGAAAAAGGCCGCATCGCCTTCCCCGTGCAGGAGATCACGATTGCCGGCAATTTGCGCGACATGCTCATGGGAATTGAGGCAATTGGCGCAGATGCTTACACTTTCGGCGCAAAAACCACGGGGTCGATCCTGGTCAACCGCATGAAGGTGGCGGGCGCCTGACAGGCGCTGCCGCTCGCAACGGCGCTGGCTCGACGACCCCTCCATTCAAGGACAGGGGGACAGGACATGAGCAAACACAGCGCCGTACGCAAGCCGGCCCTCGAACACGAACTCTTGCGTGACCCGCGCCTGGGCTTCGAGCCGGCGGGCAGCAGTTCGGTGCGCTGCCTGCAGCACGGCGTGCCCTGGCCCTTCGACTGCTGGCACTACCACGACGAGTACGAGCTGCAGTGCATCAACCGCACCAGCGGCGACGCCTTCGTCGGCAACCACATCGGCCGCTTCGAGCCCGGCTATGTCGCCCTGGTGGGCGCGCGACTGCCCCACACCTGGATCTCGCACGACGTGCCGCCCGAGGGCGTGGCCGACCGCAGCATGGTGATCCACTTCCGCGACGCGCCCCTGCGCCAGGGCGTCGACCTGTTCCCCGAGCTGGAAACCGTGCTGCCGATGCTCGACCGCGCCAAGCTGGGCATCGAGTTCTTCGGTATCGGCGACCTCGTGCGCGAGCGCTTCGTGCGCGTGCAGAAGCAAAAGGGCATGGCCCGGCTGTCGGAGTTCATCGGCCTGCTGCATGAACTCGCCAGCTGGAGCGACTGGCGCCAGATCTCGAGCAACGCCGACCCGAGCGACGAGGACCCCACGGCCAACACCCGCATGCGCCGCGTGCTCGACTACCTGCACGCCCACCTGGCCGAAGAGCTCTCGCTGCCCACCGTGTGCGGCGTCGCCAACATGGCCGAGAGCAGCTTCTCGCGCTACTTCCACAAGCACATGGGCAGCACCTTCACCGACTTCGTCACGCGGCTGCGCATCACCAAGGCCTGCGAGATGCTGCAGGTGTCCGACCGGCTGGTGAGCGACATCTGCTACGAGGTCGGTTTCTCGAACCTCGCGAACTTCAACCGTCGCTTCCTGCAGCTCAAGGGCATGACGCCCTCGGCCTACCGGCAGCAGGCGCAGGAGCGTTTCGGCCTGCGCAGCGCGCAGCACACGCCACTCGCTGCCTGATGGCCGACTGATACGCACTTGCCTCTTGGGCTAAACCCCGAGACGGCTTGGCAGCAAAGTATCAGGTGCCCGGTGGGCATGTAGGAGGCCCTTCGGATCGGCCTCCTAACCTTCGTCTCGTTGCATTTGCCGGCATTTCGCCGGCAATTTGCACGAACAACGAAGGAGACAAGCATGCCGATTCCGCATTCCCACCGTCTGGCCGGCCTCGCGCTCGCGCTGGCCACGCTGGCGCCCGCCGCGCTGGCGCAGGTCTGCAAGGAGGACGTGCGCGTCCTGTCGCAGCCGCGCGAAGGCCTGACGCTGCTCGAGAAATCCAAGGACGAGTTCAAGCGCCTGAGCGGTGCCTCGTTCAGCATCGACAACCTCAACGAGAACGACCGCCGCGCCAAGTCGCGCGCCGATGCGTCCACGGTCGGCAAGTACCACGTGTACTACGTCGACGAGGCCAACGTCGCGCAGTTCGTCCAGTCGAAGTGGATCGTGCCGCTCACGCCGTACTACCCGGCCAGCTACGACTACGCCGACTTCGACGCCGGCCGCCAGAAGGTCGCGACCTTCGCCGGCCAGGCCTGGTTTGCACCCCTCACCGGCGGCGGCGACCTCATGGTCTACCGCAAGGACCTGCTCGAGAAGGCGGGCATCAAGCCGCCAGCCACGCTCGACGAGTTCGTGGCGGCCGTGAAGAAGCTCAACGACCCGGCCAACGGCGTCTACGGCGTGGCGCTGCGCGGCCAGCGCGGCTCGGGCGCCAACGTGTGGCGCTGGATGCCGTTCTTCCGCGGCTACGGCGGACGTTGGTTCGACGGGGACAAGCCGGTCTTCAACTCGCCCGCCGCCGTGAAGGCGACCCAGACCTACCTGGATCTCTTCAAGTACTCCGCGCCCGGCACCAAGACGGGCGGATGGGACGAATCCACCGGCGCCTTCCTGGCCGGCAAGGTCGCGATCCTGGTCGAATCGACGCCGCTGGCGGGCAACGCGCTCGACCCGAAGATGTCGACCGTGGTCGGCAAGATCGCCTACGCCGTGCCGCCCGCGCCGCTCACCGGCGGCGGCTACGGCCACGGCCTGGCCATCGGCGCGCGCGCCAACAAGACCGAAGAGGCGAAGAAGTGCGCGGGCCTCTTCATCGCGTGGGCTACGTCCAAGGAGAACGAGCAGCGCCGCCTCGCGCAAGGGCAGTTCGGCGAGCTCAACCGCACCAGCGTGCTCGGCAGCCCCGAGTTCGCCAAGCGCTATGGCGCCGACCTGGGCAAGGCGCTGGCCGACACCGGCAAGGTCACGGCCGTGAACTTCTGGCAAGACCCGGCCTGGCCTGACCTGGGCGACCGCTGGGGGATCATTCTCGAAGAGCTGATCACCGGCTCGCGCACCGACATCCAGAGCGGGCTCGACGAACTCGACGCCTACGCCAAGCAACTGATCGCGCGTCGCAAGAAGTGAGCATGCGTTCCCACACCCCACGGCTGCCGGCCGTGTTCATCGGGCCGGGGCTGCTCGTGCTGGCGGTCCTGGCGCTGGTGCCGACGGTGTTCGCCATCGCCATCTCGCTGCAGGACCGCGAGCTGGGCCAGGCCGACACCGGCTGGGTCTGGTTCAGCAACTACGTGCAGCTGTTCTCCGACCGGCGCTTCCTGAACTCGGTGCGCGTGTCGCTGGTGTGGGAGGTGCTGACCGTCAGCGCCACCATGGCCCTGGCCGTGCTCATGGGCACGCTGATGCACCGCTGCGCCACGCCGCGCTGGCGCCAGGTGCTGTCGATGCTGTTCATCGTGCCGGTGCTGCTGCCGCGCGTGTCGGCCGCCTTCGTCTGGAAGTTCGCCTTCCATCCGCTGTTCGGCCTCATCACGTGGCCGTACAAGGCGATCACCGGCGAGCCGCTGGATCTGTTCGCCGACCCGGTGCTGGCGCTGCTCACGGTGGCCTTTGTCGACGTGTGGCAGTGGGGGCTGTTCTTCGGGGTCATCGTGCTGAAGCTGCTCGAGACCCTGCCGCCGCAGCCCTTCGAGGCCGCGCGGCTGGACCACGCGAAGACCTGGGAGGTGTATGCCTACGTGGCACTGCCGATGCTGAAGGCGCCGCTCATCAGCCTGGCCTTCGTGAAGATGGTGGAGTCGCTGCGCGCCTTCGACCTCATCTACGTGATGACGCGCGGCGGCCCCGGCATCTCGACCGAGACGCTCGACATGTATGCCTTCTCGCAGGGCTTCATCGAATCGGGCCGCATCTCGTACGCGTCGAGCATGGCGGTGCTGATGATGGTCGCCTCGACGGTCGCGTTCACCTACATCTGGAAATGGACCAAACCGTCATGAAGAAGATTGCCATCGGAACGCTGCTGGCGCGGCTGGCGCTCATCGCGGCCGGGCTCTCGGCGCTCGTGCCCGTGCTGTGGACCTTTCTCAACTCGTTCAAGAACCGGGTCGACATCGTCTCGGCCGTGCCGAAGTTCTTCTTCACGCCCACGCTGGACAACTACCTGTACGTGCTGAACCGTGAGGCCGTGGCCGCGGGGCTGGTCAACTCGATCGTGGTGGCGGGCGCGGCGGTGGTCATCGGCGCGGTGCTGGGCCTGCCGGCCGCCTATGCGCTGGCGCGCTACCCGCTGCGCTGGGACAACGACATCCAGTTCTTCGTGCTGTCGATGCGCTTCCTGCCGCCGGTGGCGGTGGCCATTCCGCTCATGGTGATCTGGCTGCAGCTGGAGCTGTACGACTCGCGCGTGGCGCTCATCGCCACCTACACGCTGCTCACGCTCTCGACCGTGATCTGGCTCGCCATTCCGGCCTTCAAGGCGGTGCCGAAGGAAGTGGAAGAGGCGGGCCGCGTCGACGGCTACGGGCCTTACGCGATCTTCTTTCGCATCGCGCTGCCGATTGCCGCGCGCTCGCTGGTGGGCGCCATCGCCTTCGGCTTCGTGCTGGTGTGGAACGAGTTCCTCATCGCGCTGATGCTCACCACCTCCGAGGCCAAGACGCTGCCCATCGTGGCGTCGGAGCTCAGCCAGCTCGGGCGCGACGTGCCGTGGGGCATTTTGAATGCCTCGGTCATTTTGCTGTCGCTGCCGCCGCTGCTCATGGTGGGCGTGCTCAGCGGTTTTCTCAATGCCGCGTTCAAGCGCAAGCGGGAGGCTGCATGAACCCCGTCGCTTCCCTTTCTCCAGAACCCAAAATGTCTGCCATCCGCTGTCACCACCTCATCAAGCGCTACGGGGAAACGCAGGTCGTCCATGCTTTCGATCTCGACGTGGCCGACAACGAGTTCGTCGTGTTCCTCGGCCCCTCGGGCTGCGGCAAGTCGACCATCCTGCGCATGCTCGCGGGGCTGGAAGACATCAGCGGCGGCGACCTGCACATTGGCGGCCAACGCGTGAACGACCTGCCACCGCAGGAGCGTGGCATCGCGATGGTGTTCCAGAACTACGCGCTGTACCCGCACATGACGGTGCGCGACAACATCGCGTTCGGGCTCAAGCGCCTGAAGGTGCCCAAGGCCGAGATCGACAGCCGCATCAAGGAGGTGTCGGACACGCTGGGCCTGGAGCGCTACCTGCAGCGCAAGCCCACCGAGCTGTCGGGCGGCCAGCAGCAGCGTGTGGCGATTGCGCGGGCCATGATCAAGACGCCGAAGGTGTTCCTGTTCGACGAACCGCTGTCGAACCTCGACGCCAAGCTGCGCAACCACATGCGCATCGAGATCGCGAAGCTGCACCAGACGCTGAAGACCACCACCGTGTACGTCACGCACGATCAGCACGAGGCCATGACGCTGGCCGACCGCATCGTGCTGCTGCGCGACGGGCGCATCGAGCAGGTCGGCACGCCGCAGGAAATCTTCGAGCGCCCGCGCTCGGCCTTCGTGGCTGGCTTCATCGGCACGCCGCCGATGAACCTGATGGAGATGGTTGTGCACGGCCTGGACGGCGGGCAGTGCGAGCTGCGCGGCGGCGGCGGTTCGGTGCGCGTGGATGCGCGCCGCTTCGCACTCGAAGGCCGCGAGCGCGTGACGCTGGGCGTGCGCCCGGCGCACCTGCACCTCGACACCGCCAAGTCGAACGGCGAAGGCTTTGCCGGCGAGGTCCAGCTCATCGAATACCTCGGCAACGAAGTGCTGGTGAGCGTGGGGCAGGGCGGCGAAGAGATTGCCGTGCTCCTGCCGTCCGCGGCGGGCCCCCGGCTCGGCGAGCCGCTGCGCTTCGTGGCCGATGCGCAGCAGGTGCACCTGTTCGATGTCGCGACGGGCGCTTCGCTGCTGCGTCCGGACGCCGTGCTGCACTGAATGGCGGCTCCCGTTTCAACCCTCTGAGAAAGATGCAATGAAAGCACTGGTTCTGGAAAAGGCGCACGAGATCACGCTGCGCGATGTCGAACTGCCGCTGCACGTCGGCCCGCGCGACGTGAAGATCCGCATGCACACCGTGGGCGTGTGCGGCAGCGATGTTCATTACTACCAGCACGGCGGCATCGGCCCGTACGTCGTCGACGCGCCTATGATCCTCGGCCACGAGGCCTCGGGCGTGGTGGCCGAGGTGGGCGCCGAAGTCACCCACCTGAAGCCCGGCGACCGCGTCTGCATGGAGCCCGGCATTCCCGACATGGACTCGCGCGCCGTGCGCGAAGGCTTCTACAACCTCGACCCTGCCGTGCGCTTCTGGGCCACGCCGCCGATCCACGGCTGCCTCACGCCCTACGTGGTGCACCCGGCGGCCTTCACCTTCCGCCTGCCCGACAACGTGAGCTTCGGCGAAGGCGCCATCGTCGAGCCGCTGGCCATCGGCCTGCAGGCCGCGAAGAAGGCGGCGCTGAAGCCGGGCGACGTGGCGGTGGTCATCGGTGCCGGCACCATCGGCGCGATGACGGCGCTGGCCGCGCTCGCGGGCGGCGCGGCGCGCGTGATCTTGGCCGACCTCGTGCCCGAGAAGCTGGCGCTGTTCGCCGACAACCCGGCGGTGACGACGATCGACGTGCGCAGCACGAGCCTCGCCGACACCGTGCAGGCCCTCACCGACGGCTGGGGCGCGAACGTGGTCTTCGAAGCCAGCGGCAGCACACGTGCCTTCGACAACGTGTTCGACCTGCTGTGCCCCGGCGGCTGCCTCGTGCTGGTGGGCATACCCGCTGCGAAGGTGGCTTTCGACATCGTCGCGATCCAGGCGAAAGAGGCGCGCATCGAGTCGGTGTTCCGCTACGCCAACATCTTTCCGCGCGCGCTGGCACTCATCGCAGCGGGGCAGGTCGACGTGAAGCCCTTCATCTCGCGCACCTTCGCGTTCGAGGACGGCATCGCCGCTTTCGAGGAGGCCGCGGCCGGGCGCGTCACGGATGTGAAGATCCAGATCGAATTTCCCGCCGCCGAAGCCGCCTGAACGCCCCGCAAGGGCGCGGGACAAGGGGAAACGCTGGGGAATGCAGTGGCAGGGCGCGGCTACAGTGGCTGCGCTTTGCCACTCGCCGCCCTGCGCGCTTCCTCGCCCATGCTCTTGCCGTTTCGCAATGTCGTTCTCACCGGTGCCTGCGGCGGCCTCGGGCAGGCGCTGGCGCGGGCGCTGATCGACAGCGGTGCGCGTGTGGCGCTGGTGGGGCTCGACACCGAACGCCTCACGGCGCTCGCTGCCCAAGGTGAAGGGCGCTGCAAGGCCTACACGCCGGACGTGTCCGACGGCCCCGCCATGCAGGCGATGGCAGCCGACTGGATGCAGCGCTTCGGCCCGCCCGACCTCGTGATCGCCAACGCGGGCGTGGCCGGCGGTTACGACACCGCCGAGGCCGACGACCTCGCCGTGTTCCGCCGCATGCTCGAGATCAACCTGCTCGGCGCGGCCACCACCTTCCAGCCCTTCGTGCAGCCGATGCGCGCAGCGGGACGCGGCGCGCTCGTCGGCGTGGCCAGCATCGCGGGCTGGCACGGCATGCCGGGCAACGGCGCCTACTGCGCGAGCAAGGGCGGGCTGATCCGTTATCTCGAAAGCCTGCGCGCCGAACTGCGCGGCACGGGGCTCACGGTGCACACGGTGAGCCCGGGCTACATCCGCACCGCGCTCACGGCCGGCAACCGCTTCGCGATGCCGGGGCTGCTCGAAGCAGATGCGGCGGCGCGCCAGCTGCTGGCAGGCCTGGCGGCCCGGCGCGAAAAGATCGTGCTGCCGCGGCGTATCGGCTGGCTGTCGAAAGCACTCGGCCTGTTGCCCGCGCCGCTGCACGACCGCCTGCTGCGCGGCCAGCCGCGCAAGCCGCGCGTGGGCGAGGCGGGCGCCACCGCCATTCCCGGTCTGAATTCCCAGAAAGAACCTCCCCGCCGATGACGCCTTCTGCCACCGCCGTTCCGACACACGAACAGATCGCCCTCATCGGCGCCGGGCCCTCGGGCCTGGCGGGCGCCCGCAATCTGCAGAAGCTCGGCGTTCCGTTCCAGGGCTTCGAGGCGCACAGCGACGTGGGCGGCCTCTGGGACATCGACAACCCGCGCTCCACGGTCTACCACTCGGCGCACCTGATCTCGAGCAAGCGCACGACGGAGTTCGCCGAGTTCCCGATGGCCGACACCGTGGCCGACTACCCGAGCCACCGCGAGCTGCGCCGCTACTTCAGTGACTTTGCCGACCGCTTCGGCCTGCGCGCGCACTTCCGCTTCGGCACGCGCGTGCTGCGCGTGGAGCCGGTGAGCGACGCACCCGACACGCGCTGGCGCGTGAGCGTCGAGGCGCCCGACGGCACGGTGGAAACCGACGAGTACAAGGGCGTGGTGATCGCCAACGGCACGCTCTCGGAGCCCAAGCATCCGCAGTTCGAAGGCCACTTCGACGGCGAGCTGTTGCACACCAGCCGCTACAAGCACGCGGAACTGTTCAAGGACAAGCGCGTGCTGATCGTCGGCGCGGGCAACTCGGGTTGCGACATCGCGGTCGATGCGGTGCACTACGCGCGCAGCGTCGACATCTCGGTGCGGCGCGGCTACTACTTCGTGCCCAAGTACGTGTTCGGCAAGCCGGCCGACACGCTGGGCGGCAAGCGCCCGCTGCCGCCGTGGCTCAAGCAGAAGGTCGACGCCACCGTGCTGCAGTGGTTCACCGGCGACCCGGTGCGCTTCGGTTTTCCCAAGCCCGACTACAAGATGTACGAGTCGCACCCGGTGGTGAACTCGCTGGTGCTGCACCACGTGGGCCACGGCGACATCGGCGTGCGCGCCGACATCGCGCGGCTTGCGGGGCGCACCGTGCATTTCAAGGACGGCAGCGCGCGCGACTACGACCTGATCCTCACGGCCACGGGCTATGCGCTGCACTATCCGTTCATCGACCGCGAGCTGCTCAACTGGCAAGGCATGGCGCCGCGCCTGTACCTCAACATCTTTTCGCCGCGCTTCGAGACGCTGGGCGTGCTCGGCATGATCGAAGCCAGCGGCATCGGCTGGCAGGGGCGCTACGAGCAGGCCGAGCTGCTGGCGCGCTACTTCCGCGCGCAGACGTCGGGTTCGCCCAAGGCGGCGGCGCTGCGTACAGCGGTGCAGGGGCCGCCGCCCGATCTGTCGGGCGGCTTCAAGTACCTGCAGCTGGAGCGCATGGCGTACTACGTCCACAAGGACACCTACCGCGCGGCCGTGCGCCAGGCCGCTGCCGCACTGGCTGACTGATCGTCTTTCTACAAGGGGTTCCGCGCATGCTGCCTGTCGACGAGATCCGCCTGCACTTCAACCCGGCCTCGCTGGTGCTGCTCAACGTGGTGCTGGGCTTCCTGATGTTCGGCATTGCGCTGGACACGCGCATCGACGACTTCAAGCGCGTGGCGCGCATGCCCGGTGCGATGGCGGTGGGCATCGGTGCGCAGTTCGTGGTGCTGCCGGCCGTGACCTTCGTGCTCACGCTGATCCTGCAGCCGGGCCCGAGCATCGCGCTGGGCATGATCCTCGTGGCCTGCTGCCCGCCGGGCAACATCTCGCAGATCCTCACGCACCGCGCGGGCGGCAACGTGGCGCTGTCGGTGTCGATGACGGCGATCTCGAACGCGCTGTCGATCGTGGTGATGCCGCTGAACTTCGCGTTCTGGGGCGGCCTGCATCCCACGGCCTCGGTGCTGCTCAAGACCATCGCGCTCGACCCTTTCGACATGCTGGGCCACATCGTGATGATCATCGGCATTCCCTTCGTGCTGGGCGTGGCCTGCGCACACAAGCTGCCGGGGCTCACGGCGCGCATCAAGAAGCCGGCGCGCATCCTGAGCTTCCTGGCGCTGATCGCCTTCATCGTCGGCGCCATCGCGGGCAACTGGCGCTACTTCCTCGACTACGTGGGGCTGGTGCTGATGGCCGTGGTGATCCACGACGCGCTGGCCTTCGGCACCGGCTACCTGTGCGCGCGGCTCTCGGGGCTGGGCGACTACGACCGGCGCGCGGTGGCCATCGAAGTGGGCATCCGCAACGCGGGGCTCGGGCTGGTGCTGATCTTCAGCTTCTTCGGCGGGCTCGGCGGCATGGCCGTGGTGGCCGGCGTGTGGGGCTTCTGGGACATCATCGCGGGCCTGGCGCTGGCGAGCTGGTGGGGGCGCAAGCCTGCGACGCCATGAGCGAAACCTGGAAGGCGTCCGCGCGGCGCGTGTTGATCACCGGCGGCGACGGTTTTCTCGGGCGCAGCGTGCTCGCGACATTGGCCGCGCAAGGCACGTTCGAAACCCTGGTGGCACTCGACGTACGCGAGGTGTCCGCCGAGCGTCGGCTGCCCGGCGTGGTCTACCTGCAGCGGGACGTGCGCGACGACGGCATCGCCGACGTGCTCGCCGAACACGCGATTGACACGGTGGTGCACCTGGCTTCGATCGTCACGCCCGGCAAGGACTCGAACCGCGCCTTCGAGCATTCGGTCGACGTGGGCGGCACGCGCAACGTGCTTGACGCCTGCGTGGCGCGCGGCGTGGGGCACATCGTGGTGTCGTCCAGCGGCGCGGCCTACGGCTACCACGCGGACAACCCGGCCTGGATCACCGAGTCGCAGCCGCTGCGCGGCAACCCGGTGTTCGCCTATGCCGACCACAAGCGGCAGGTGGAAGAGATGCTGGCCGGCTGCCGCGTGCAACATCCCGCGCTGGCGCAGACGGTGCTGCGCATCGGCACCATCCTCGGCGAGCGCGTCGACAACCAGATCACGGCGCTGTTCGAGAAGAAGCGGCTGATCGCCATCCGCGGCAGCGACAGCCCCTTCGTGTTCGTGTGGGACGAGGACGTGACCGGCGCCATCGCCCACGCGCTCGGCGGCGCGCCGCCCGGCTGCTACAACCTCGCGGGCGACGGCGCGCTCACGATCCACGAGATTGCTGCGCGGCTCGGCAAGCGCGCCATCGCCTGGCCGGCCGGCGTGCTGCAGGCGGCGCTGGCCGCGGGCTCGGCATTGGGCGTGAGCCGCTATGGGCCCGAGCAGCTCGACTTCCTGCGCTACCGGCCGGTGCTGCTGAACACCGCGCTGAAGACCCAGTTCGGCTACGTGCCGCGCAAGACCAGTCGCGAAGCCTTCGAGGCTTTCGTTGCGGCGCGTGCGCAGCAGGGAAGGCCGGTCACTTCCGCGTAGCGTCCGCCGCTGGCGGTGGCGCGATCAGGTAGTCGAGCATGCGCCGCGCATTGAGCGGCAGGTCCTGCGACGAGCGCACGCAGGCCATGAGCGTGCGTTCGGCCCACGGGTCGGCGAGCGAGGCGCGCGCGATCTTCATCGAGCGGGCGCAGCGCTCGGCCGCGGTCTGCGGCACGATGCCCACGCCGATGCCGTACTCGACCATGCGGCACACGGCCTCGAAGTTGCGCACGCGCACGCGGTAGGCCAGGTGCCTGGCGAGCGCGCGCACGTGCCCGGTGATCAGCTGCTGCAGCGCGCTGTCGGCGGGCAGGCCGACGAACTCGCTGTCGACCACCTCGGCCAGGTGCAAGCGGCGCCGGCTGGCCAGCGCGTGGCCGCGCGGCATCACCAGCACGAGGTCGTCGCGGCGGAAGGGGTGGCATTCGAGGCCGTCGCTCTCGATGGCGTCGGAGACGATGCCGATGTCGCACAGGCCGCTGCGCAGGGCCTCCACGGTGTCGGGGCTGGCGCGCTCCTCGAGGTCGACCGAGATGCGCGGATGCTCGGCCAGGAAGCGGCTCAGCACCTCGGGCAGGTGCTCGGTGAGCGCCGAGGTGCCGCACATGAAGCGCACGTGGCCCTTCAGGCCCTGGCCGTACTCGCCGAGTTCGCCGCGCAGCCGCTCCATCTGCTGCAGCACGACGCGCGCATGGTGCAGCAGCGTGCGGCCGGCCTCGGTGGGGCGCACGCCCTGTGCGTGGCGGGTGAGCAGCGGGGTACCGAGCGCGTCTTCCATGCCGCGCACGCGCTGGCTGGCCGAGGCCAGCGTCATGTGCGAGCGGCCGGCGCCGGCCGTGAGGCTGCCGGCTTCGACGACGTGGAGAAAGAGCCGCAGGTCGGTCAGATCGAATCGCATGATGGGCCGCAAGGTAGCACGCCAGCCTCAGCCTGTGCCTGAGGCTGGCTGCGCGAAAGCCGCATTTCCAGCCGGTGAGTCGGTCGGCAGACTCCGCGGCGATGACGATTTCCAACGATGCAATGGGCCTGTGGGCGGCGGCGGCCGCGGTGTTCCTGCTGGCCGGCCTGATCAAGGGCGTGATCGGCCTCGGGCTGCCGACCGTGGCGATGGCGCTGCTCGCGCTGTGGATGTCGCCCGCACAGGCGGCGGCGTTGCTGATCGTGCCGTCGCTGGTCACCAACCTCTGGCAGACCGGGCCGCGCGCCAGCTTCGGCGCCGTGTTCCGCCGCATCGGTCGCATGCAGGCCGGCGTCGTGGTGGGTACTCTCGCCGGGGCGTGGTGGCTGGGCGTACCGGCCGGGGCCTGGGCCTCGCTGGCGCTGGGCGTGGCGCTGGTGATCTATGCGCTGTGGGGGCTGACGGGGCGGCAGCTGCACGTGAGCGACGCGCAGGCGCGCTGGTTGGGGCCCGTGGTGGGCGCCGCGACGGGGCTGGTGACGTCCGTGACCGGCGTGTTCGCGGTGCCGGCCGTGCCGTACCTGCAGGCGCTGGGTTTCCAGCGCGATGCGCTGATCCAGGCCATGGGCATCTCGTTCACCACCTCGACCGTGGTGCTGGCCCTGGGGCTGGCGGCCAACGGGAGCTACCCGGCAGCGGTGCTGGGCGGGTCGTTGGCAATGCTGGTGCCGGCGGTCGGCGGCATGGTGCTGGGCACCTGGCTGCGGCAGCGGTTGCCGGTGGCCGTGTTCCGGCGCTGCTTTCTGGTGGGGCTGGCGCTGCTGGGGGCGTACATGGCGCTGCGCGCCGTCATGTCCGCCTGATCCCGTGACCGGTCAGCTGGCGGCCAGCAGGGCCGCGCGCACGCGCTCGATGGTCTGGCGGTAGGGCAGGGCGAAGTCCTCGATGGGGGCGTCGGCCTCAAGCCAGTAGAACGAGAACACCAGGCCTTCTTCTTCGGGGCTGCCCGTGGCCATGTGCTCGAAGGTCTCGGGCAAGGCGCGGTGGTCGCGCATCAGGAAGATGTGCCAGCGCTGCGGATGGCGGTGCGTGTTGCCTTCGACGCCGGCTTCGCATTCGCGCTCCAGCGTGCCCAGCGATTCGAGCCGGCCGGCGAACACCAGGCCCGACTCTTCGAGCAGCTCGCGCCGCACGGCCGCCTCGGGCGACTCGCCGGGCTCGATGGTGCCCTTGGGCAGCTGCATGTTGCCGTCCTCGGGATGACGGAACACCAGCAGCCGGCCCTGCGCATCGACCAGGCAGGCGCAGGCCTTCGGGATCGTCGCGACGGGGGCGGCGCCGAGCGGGCTGCTGCTGCCGTTCTTCATGGCGGTGGCCGCCTCAGGCGCCCGTGAGGGCGGCCTTGACCGCGGCGCTGACCTGGCCCATGTCGGCCTTGCCGGCCAGGCGGGTCTTGACCACGCCCATCACCTTGCCCATGTCGCCGGGGCCCGAGGCGCCCAGTTCGGCCACGATGGCCTTCACCGCGGCGGCCGTTTCATCGGCGCTCATGCGCTGGGGCAGGTAGACCTCGAGCACCTTGATCTCGGCGGCTTCCTTGTCGGCCAGGTCGGCGCGGCCACCCGTGGTGAACGCGGCGATCGAGTCCTTGCGCTGCTTGACCATCTTGTCGACGATGGCCACGACCATGGCGTCGTCGAGCTCCACGCGCTCGTCGACTTCCTTTTGCTTCATGGCGGCGAGCAGCAGGCGGATGGTGGCCAGGCGCTCCGAGTCCTTGGCGCGCATCGCCGTCTTCATGTCTTCGGTGATTTGTTCTTTGAGAGTCATTCTTCGCAACCTTTCGGAAAAAACAAAAGCCGCGGCAGGTTTCCCTGGCGCGGCTGGTGCAACGGGGCGCTGGCGGGGACTTTCGTCGGGGCCAGCCACCCTGGGCGTTGCTTAGTACAGCTTCTTGGGGAGCTGCATGCTGCGCACGCGCTTGTAGTGGCGCTTGACCGCAGCTGCCTTCTTGCGCTTGCGCTCAGCCGTCGGCTTCTCGTAGAACTCGCGGGCGCGCAGGTCGGTCAGCAGGCCGAGCTTTTCGATGGTGCGCTTGAAGCGACGCAGGGCGACGTCGAAGGGCTCGTTTTCTTTAACGCGGATGGTGGTCATTGATGAATCGTTGAACTGAAGTTGGCTCGGGGAGATCGAGGCCCAAAGCCGGGGTTCCTCAACTGAAATCTTTGGTGGCCGTTGAGGGAAGGCCGGAAGTTAGCCCGAGATTATAGCGCGGTTGCGCACGCATGGGCACTGGCCCAGGCCCACTGGAAGTTGTATCCGCCCAACCAACCCGTTACATCGACCACTTCGCCGATGAAATACAGGCCCGGCTGCTTCGATTCCATGGTCTGGGACGACAGATCGCGCGTGTCGACGCCGCCCGCCGTCACCTCGGCCTTCTTGTAGCCCTCGGTGCCGCTGGGGGTGATCTGCCAGCGGGCGATGCGCTCGGACAGCGCCGCCAGCGCCTTGTCGGTGGCCTCGTTGACCGGGCGCTGCAGGGCCGGGTCTTCGCCGACCCAGGCGTCGGCCAGGCGCGAGGGCACCAGCGCGGCCAGTTCGTTGGCGATGCGTTTCTTGGAGCGCCGTTTGGCGTCGGTCAGCGACTCGGCCACGTCCATGCCGGGCGCGAAGTCGAGCGTCAACGGGGCGCCGGGCTTCCAGTAGCTCGAAATCTGCAGCACCGCCGGGCCCGACAGGCCGCGATGGGTGAACAGCAGGTCTTCCAGGAAGGCCATCTTGTCTTTCTTGCCGCCGGTCTCGATGCGCACCGGCAGCGCCAGCCCGGCCAGGCCGGCGTAGGGTGCCCAGGCGTCGCCGCCGAAGGTCAGCGGCACCAGCGCCGGGCGGGGCGTGACCAGCCGCAGGCCGAACTGCTCGGCGAGCCGGTAGCCGAAGTCGCTCGCACCAATCTGGGGAATCGACAGGCCGCCGGTGGCCACCACGAGCTTGGGCGCGTCGATCGGTCCGCGCGTGCTACTGATTTGGTAGCGCCCGTCGACAAAGGAAATGTCGCCGAGCTTGCACGGCTGCCAGCGTTCGACGTTGCCGGCGGCGCACTCGGCCAGCAGCATGTCGACGATCTGCTGCGAGGAGCCGTCGCAGAACAGCTGGCCCTTGTGCTTCTCGTGGTACGCGATGCCGTGGCGCTGCACCATGTCGATGAACTGCTGCGGCGCGTAGCGCGAGAGCGCCGAGCGGCAGAAATTCGGGTTGTCGCCGACGAAATGGCGCTGCGGCGCGCGCACGTCGAGGTCGCGGTTGGTGAAGTTGGCGCGGCCGCCGCCCGAGATGCGGATCTTTTCGCCGACCTTCTCGCTGTGGTCGACCAGCAGCACGCGCAGGCCGCGCTGGCCCGCCAGTGCGGCGCAAAAAAGACCGGCGGCGCCGGCACCGACGACAACGACGTCAAAGGAAGAAGAGGGAGGAGAAGAGCTCAAGCGGGTCCGTCCGCCGCCAGCACCGGCGGCGGGTTGTATTTGAGGTGGCCCACGTAGCGCAGCGGCTGCGTGGCGGCGATCGAGGGCACGTCGCCCTCGCGCATGTGGAGCAGGTCGGCCGGGCTCACCCAGCGCGGGTCGGCGTCGGTGATCGGCACGCCGGCCTGGCGGTAGGCCTCCAGCACGAACTGGGAGCAGAAGAACTGGTCGTTGCGGCTGGCACCCAGCTGCACCGTGGCCAGGCCGCTGATGCAGTACGCGCTGACGGCCGAGGGAATCAGCGGCAGTTCGCACAGCCGGCGGTTCAGCACGAAGGGCGCATTCAGCAGCACGCCGGCGGTGTTGTAGCGGGTGCCGACCTGCGAATGCGCCCATTCGCGCATCTTCTCGACGTCGGCCTCGACGAGGCCCGGCACGCGGAAGGCGACGACCATCTGTTCTTCGTCGACCACCTCGGCCAGCGGCCGCGCGCGCACGCCGGTGCCCACGGCCTCGGCGATCTGGCCGTCGCCCAGGTACAGCACGGCATGGCTCACGGGCGAGAAAGTGCCCAGGCGGATGCCGAACGAATTCACCGTGGCGATCGAGGTCAGCAGGATGTCGCCGGGCGCCAGCACCTCGGCGCCGATCAGCTCGCCTCCGTTGCCGGGGGCGATCACCGAGCTCTGCACGCGCAGGCGCAGGCCGGAGGTTTCGGAGGGCATCTCGATGCGCGTGGCGCAGGCCGAGAGCAAGAGCGGCAGCGCCGCGGCGAGCGCCACAGCGCGAAGAAGGGAAGCCATGCTCATCCCTTCCAGACGAACGGGAACTTCAGCTGCTTGAAGAAGCCGTTGGGCACGTAGTCGCCCAGCACGCCGTACTTCTCGGGCCAGAGCTTGGTGCTCTTCACCGCGGTGCCGAAGAGGTAGTCGAGGAAGGCGTAGTGCGCCGCGTAGTTCTTGTCGAGCGCCTCGATGTCCTGGCTGTGGTGCCAGTGGTGGAAGTTGGGCGTCACGATCAGGTAGCGCAGCGGGCCCAGCCGCACGCTCACGTTGCAGTGGTTGAACACCGCCTGGAAGCCGACCACCACGATGTAGGCGTCGATCACGTCCTTGCTGAAGCCCAGCACGTAGATGGGTGCGAGCACCAGCGTGCGCGTGATCAGCAGCTCCAGGATGTGCTGGCGCGAGCCCGCCATCCAGTCCATGCTCTTCACGCTGTGGTGCACGGCGTGCAGGCGCCACAGCACCGGCACCTCGTGGTACGCGCGGTGCGTCCAGTACTGCACGAGATCGGCCACCAGGATGATCAGCAGGATGCCGGCCCAGAACGGCAGGTTGCTTACCCAGCCGCGGATGCCGTCGTTGGCGGCCCAGCCGAAGAGCTTGTGCACCATGAGGTTGGTGGCCAGCAGCACGAAGCCCACGATCATGTGGTTCACCACGAAGTGGTGGAAGTCGGTCTGCCACTCTTCGCGGAACACGGGTTGATCTTTGCGCAGCGCAAAGAGCTTCTCGATGAAGATGAAGATCAGCGACGAACCCAGGAGGTCGAGGATGAACCAGTCGAGCCCGATGTACGGCGTGTGGTCCGCGAAGTCGTGCACCGGCACCTTGTGCCCGCCCAGCAGCGCCGACACCGCCACCAGCAGGAACGCGGCCGACGACAGCCAGCGCGAGCGGTTGAAGATGATGTTGACCAGCGAGAGCCCGCCGGCAATGACCAGCGCCGTCAGCAGGATGACGCGCATCACGTCGACGTTGTAGCTCTTGCGCAGCTCGGGCGTCGTCAGGTACTGCGGGAAGTGGAAGGCCAGCACGCCCAGAAAGCACAGGGCGGCGAGGCTGAAGGCAATGGTGCCCGTGACCAGCCCGCGCCCGCGGCGCAGCTCGCCGTGGCTTTCGGTGAATTCGTTGAGTTTGTCGAGCATCCCTGCCTCTTCCTTCTTGTTCGTTGGGCCGGGCGGGATTTTAGGCGGCGCCCGGACGGCGGCGCTACACTGCGCCTCCTCATGGCCCGCCGCTCTCTCCGTCGCTGCACGACCGCGATTTTCGTGGTCCTGTCGCTGCTGTTCTCGCAGCTGGCGCTGGCAGGCTATGTCTGCCCGGGCGCGTCGGACAACCCGGGTTCGATGGCCGACATGATGGCGTCGGGCGAGCCCTGCGAAGGCATGGACATGGCCCAGCCGGTGCTGTGCTTCCAGCACGCCGCCGACCTGTCGCTGTCCTTCGAACCGGTGAAGCTGACCACGCCTTCGCTGCCGGCCATCGTGCAGCTCGTGGTGATGCCCCTGGTGCTGGTGTCGGAAGGCCATGTCCTTCCGCCGCAGGCCGTGCCGGAGCGGCAGCATCCACCGCCCGATCCCGTTTTTCTCGCCACGCGCCGACTGCGCGTCTGACATCTCCGTCGATTGACCGGTGCTGGTGCGGCGCGTCCGCCTGCCAGCGATTCGCTCGTTCGTTTGCGGAGTTTTCATGTTCATTTCCTTTTCGCGCGCGGCCGCCTGGGCTGCCGCGCTGCTGCCGTACCTGGCGACGGCGGCCCCCCTGTCCCTGGAGGACGCGCTTCAGCGGGCGACGCAGCGCTCCGAAGCCACCCGCGCCGCCCGTGCCGGCGTCGCCAGCGCCACGGCGGCGGCCTCCGCGGCCCCGCAGCTTCCCGACCCCACGCTGCGCATCGGCGTCGACAACCTGCCCGCGACCGGCGCGGATCGTTTCCACACCACGCGCGATGCGATGACGATGAAGCGCATCGGCATCAGCCAGGAATGGCTGTCCGCCGACAAGCGCGCCGCACGGCAGGCCGCCGCCGAGGCGTCGGTCGGGCTGGAGGCGGTGCGGGTGCAGGCTGCCGTGGCCGACACCCGCAGGCAGGCCGCGCTCGCCTACGTCGACGCCTTCTACGTCGGCGAGAGCGTCAAGCTCGCACGGCGCATGGAGCACCACGCGCACGAAGAACTGGAGGCCTCGCGCGCACGCCTGTCATCGGCCGGGGGAAGCAGCCAGGATGTGCTGGCGCTGGCCGGCGCCAGGGGCATCGCGGAAGACGAGACGGCCGACCTCCTGCAGCAGCAGGAAGCCGCCAGCGTCGTTTTCCAGCGCTGGGTCGGCGTGCCGCCCGACGAACTGCGGTCTCCGGGCGCCATCGCCGTGCCCTCCGAAGCCGCCTACGTGGCCGCGCACCCCACGGTCGCGGCCCTGCAGCGCGATGTCGACGTGGCCAGGCAGACGGCGGCCGTCACTGCGTCCAATCGCAAGCCGAACTGGACCTGGGAGCTCGCCTACGGCCAGCGCACCGGCTACGCCGACATGGTGTCGGTGGGCCTGAGCATTCCGCTGCCCGTCGCCCCCGGTGAGCGGCAGGACCGGGACACTGCCGCCAAGCTGGCGTTGGTCGAGAAGGCTGAGGCCGATCTGGCCGAAGCCGCCCGGGCCGCGACCGCCGAGTACCAGGCGCTGCGCAGCGATGCGCAACGCCTGCAGCAACGCATCGACCGCTACCGCACGGGCGTGGTCGTTCCGGCCGGCCAGAGAACGGCGGCCGCGACCGCGGCCTACCGCTCCAACCAGGGCAGCCTCGTTACGTTGTTCGAGGCGCGCCATGCCGAAGTGGAAGCGCAGCGCAAGCTGCTGACGCTGCAGCGCGACCTGGTCAGAACCCACGTCCAACTGGCCTTCCGGCCGCTCACCACCGAGGGGGCCCCATGAACCGCACACGCACGATCGGTGCTTCGCTGCTGGCCGCCCTGTTGCTCGCAGCAGGCGCCTTCTACCTCGGGCGCACGACCGCCCCGTCCACGGAGGCGTCGGCGACCGCGCCGTCCACCTCGGACGGCCGCAAGGTCCTCTACTGGCACGACCCCATGGTGCCGGGCCCGCGCTTCGACAAGCCCGGCAAGTCGCCTTTCATGGACATGCAGCTGGTGCCCATGTACGCCGACAGCGCCACCGGCACGGGCCGCGAAGGCGGCGTGCAGGTGAGCCCCACGGTCCAGCAGAACCTCGGCATCCGGTATGCCGGCGTGCGGCGGGCGCAAACCTCCGCGTCCTTCGACGCGGTCGGCGCCGTGCAGTTCGACGAGCGGCTCAACGTCGTCGTGCAGACGCGCGTGGCGGGCTACGTCGAGCGCCTGTCGGTCCGCGCGCCGATGGAGCGCGTGCGCAAGGGGCAGGCGTTGGCGACGGTCTTCGCGCCTGAATGGCTCGGGCCGCAGAACGAATGGCTGGCCCTCAAACGATCGGGTGTTTCCGCCGACCTCGTCGCCGCGGCGCGTGATCGCATGCGGGCCCTGTCCATCCCCGCCGAGCTCATCCGCCGCAGCGAGGAGACCGGCACGGCGCAGGCGCGCTACGTGATCACTGCACCCTCCGACGGCGTGGTGGCCGAGCTGGGCGTGCGCGAAGGCGTCGCGGTCACGCCCGGCACGACGCTGTTCCGCATCGCGGGCCTGGAGAAGGTCTGGGCCGTGGCCGAGATTCCGGAAGCGCAGGCCGTGCGGCTCGCACGCGGCCAGAAGGTCAGGGCGGTCCTCCAGGCCGATGCCGCCCAGTCGTTCGACGGCACGCTCGACGAGATCCTGCCCGAGGTCAACGCAGCCACCCGCACCCTGAAGGCCCGCTTCGAGGTCGACAACCGGCGCGGCACGCTCACGCCCGGGATGCTGCTGCGCCTACAGGTGAAGGGGCCCACCAGCACCCGGCTCGTCGTGCCGTCCGAAGCCGTCATCCGCACGGGCAAGCGCGCGGTCGTCATCGTGCGCAAGGCCGATGGCGCGTTCGAGCCGCGCGACGTGTCGCCGGGCGCGGACCTGGGCGACGACACCGAGATCGTCTCGGGCCTGAATGAAGGCGAGCAGGTGGTGGCCAGCGGCCAGTTCCTCATCGACTCGGAGGCCCGGCTGCGTTCGGTGCTGGGCAACATGGCATCGCCTGCGGTCACGGCCGCAGCGCCGGCCGCCGTGCTGCACCAGGCCGAAGGCAAGGTCGAAAGCGTGGCGCCCGACGGCCTCACGATCTCGCACGGCCCTGTCGCCACGCTCAAGTGGCCGCCGATGACGATGGGCTTTGCGAAGGCATCGCCCGAGGCGTTCCCGGACATCCAGCCCGGCGACCTGGTCCGCTTCGAGTTCAAGGAAGGCGGCCCCACCGGCTACGAGCTGGTCTCCGTCCAGCGCATGCCACAGGGCGCCAAGCGATGATCGCCGCCGTCATCCGCTGGTCGATCGGCAACCGCTTCCTGGTGCTGATCGCGACCTTGTTCCTGGTGGCCGCCGGGTGGTGGTCGGTGGTGCGCACGCCGCTCGATGCGCTGCCCGACCTGTCGGACACGCAGGTCATCATCCGCACGCCTTTCCCCGGCAAGGCGCCCCAGGTGGTCGAAGACCTCGTCACCTACCCGCTGACCACCACCATGCTCAGCGTGCCCGGTGCCAAGACCGTGCGCGGCTACTCGTTCTTCGGCGATTCGTTCGTCTACGTGCTGTTCGACGACAAGACCGACCCGTACTGGGCGCGCTCGCGCGTCGTCGAGTACCTGAACCAGGTGCAGGGCAGGCTGCCCGCCGGCGCCAACGCCTCGCTGGGCCCCGATGCCACGGGCGTGGGCTGGGTCTACGAGTACGCGCTGGTCGACCGCACCGGCACGCGCGACATCGGGCAGCTGCGCGCACTGAACGACTGGTTCCTCAAGTTCGAGCTGAAGACCGTGCCCGACGTGGCCGAGGTCGCGAGCATCGGCGGCATGGTGCGCCAGTACCAGGTGGTGCTCGACCCCGACCGCATGCGCGCGCTGGGCATCACGCAGCAGGCGGTCGTGGCGGCGCTGCAGAAGGCCAACCAGGCCTCGGGCGGCTCGGTCGTCGAACTCGCCGAGGCCGAGTACATGGTGCGTTCGCGCGGCTACCTGCGTTCGCTGGACGACTTCCGCACCATCCCGCTGGCGGTGACGGGCGCCACGCCGGTGCTGCTGCGCGACGTGGCCACGGTGCAGGTCGGCCCCGAGATGCGCCGCGGCATCGCCGAGCTCGACGGCGAAGGTGAGGTGGCCGGCGGCGTGATCGTCATGCGCTCGGGCAAGAACGCGCGCTCCACCATCGAGGCCGTCAAGACGAAGCTCGATGCGCTCAAGCCCGGCCTCCCGCCGGGCGTCGAGATCGTGCCGACCTACGACCGCTCGTTGCTCATCGACCGCGCTGTCGACAACCTGCGCGGCAAGCTGATTGAAGAGTTCCTCGTGGTGGCGCTGGTCTGCGCGGTCTTCCTGTTCCACCTGCGCTCGGCGCTCGTGGCGGTGGTGGCCTTGCCGATCGGCGTGCTCGCGGCCTTCATCGTGATGCACTGGCAGGGCGTCAACGCCAACATCATGTCGCTGGGCGGCATCGCGATCGCCATCGGCGCGATGGTGGACGGCGCCATCGTGATGGTCGAGAACGTGCACAAGCACATCGAGGCCTTCGAGACGGCGCAGGGCCGGCAGCCGACGGTGGTGGAACGGTGGCGACTGGTGGCCGACGCGTCGGTGGAGGTCGGGCCGGCGCTGTTCTTCTCGCTGCTGGTGATCACGCTGTCCTTCGTGCCCGTGTTCTCGCTCGAGGCGCAGGAGGGGCGGCTGTTCTCGCCGCTGGCCTTCACCAAGACCTATGCGATGGCCGCTGCGGCGGGCCTGTCGGTGACGCTGATCCCGGTGCTCATGGGCTACCTGGTGCGCGGGCGCATTCCGCACGAAGGCGCCAATCCCGTGAACCGCTGCCTGATGGCCGTGTACCGGCCCGCACTGGAGCTGGTGCTGCGCTTTCCCAAGGGAACGCTGGCGGTTGCCGCGGTGCTGCTGGCGCTGACCGTGGTGCCGCTGATGCGCCTGGGCGGCGAGTTCATGCCGCCGCTGGACGAGGGCGACCTGCTCTACATGCCTTCGGCGCTGCCGGGGCTGTCGGTGTCGAAGGCCGCCGAGCTGCTGCAGCAGACCGACCGCCTCATCAAGACCGTGCCCGAGGTCGCGCGCGTGTTCGGCAAGGCCGGCCGTGCCGACACCGCGACCGACCCGGCGCCGCTCGAGATGTTCGAGACCACCATCCAGTTCAAGCCGAAGCGCGAGTGGCGCGCCGGCATGACGCCCGACCGGCTGGTCGAGGAACTGGACCGCGCCGTCAGGGTGCCGGGCCTGATCAACGTGTGGGTGCCGCCCATCCGCAACCGCATCGACATGCTGGCCACGGGCATCAAGAGCCCGGTCGGCATCAAGGTGGCGGGGGCGGACCTGGCCACCATCGATGCGCTCACCACGCAGATCGAGGCGGCGGTGAAGGGCGTGCCCGGCGTGTCGTCGGCGCTGGCGGAGCGGCTCACCGGCGGGCGCTACATCGACGTCGATGTTGACCGGCTGGCGGCCGCGCGCTACGGCCTCTCGGTGGCCGATGTGCAGGCCGTGGTGTCCACGGCCATCGGCGGCGAGAACGTGGGCGAAGTGATCCAGGGCCGCGAGCGCTACCCCATCAACGTGCGCTACCCGCGCGAGATCCGCGATTCGCTGGAACGGCTGCGGCAGCTGCCCTTCGTGACGGAGAAGGGCGCACAGCTGCTGCTCGGCGACGTCGCGCGCATCACCATCGAGGACGGCCCGCCGATGCTGCGCAGCGAGAACGCGCGGCTGTCGGGCTGGGTCTACGTCGACGTGCGCGGGCGCGACCTGCGCTCCGCCGTCCACGACATGCAGGCGGCGGTCGACCAGGCCGTGAAGATGCCCGCGGGCTATGCGGTGTCATGGTCCGGCCAGTTCGAGTACCTGGCG
This sequence comes from Variovorax sp. GW531-E2, assembly GCF_059423125.1. Lineage (NCBI taxonomy): Bacteria > Pseudomonadati > Pseudomonadota > Betaproteobacteria > Burkholderiales > Comamonadaceae > Variovorax > Variovorax sp. GW531-E2. The sequence continues at coordinate 25,504 of NZ_JBWKXQ010000046.1, forward strand.
CGCGCGACCGAGCGGCTGAAGCTGGTCGTGCCGGCCACGCTGGCGGTGATCTTCGTGCTGCTGTACCTGCTGTTCCGCTCGTTCGCCGATGCGGCCCTGGTGATGGCGGCCGTGCCGTTCTCGCTCGTCGGCGGCTTCTGGCTCATCTGGGCGCTGGGCCATTCGATCTCGGTGGCGACGGCGGTCGGCTTCATCGCGCTGGCCGGCGTGGCGGCCGAGTTCGGCGTGGTGATGCTGGTCTATCTGAAGAACGCGCTGGCACGGCGCCTCGATGCCGGCGAGCCGATGAACGACGAGACGCTCCTGGCCGCGATCCGCGAAGGCGCCGTGCTGCGCGTGCGGCCCAAGGCCATGACCGTGGCCGTCGTGATGGCCGGCCTGCTGCCCATCCTGTGGGGCAGCGGCACCGGCTCGGAGGTCATGACCCGCATTGCCGCGCCCATGGTGGGCGGCATGGTCACCGCGCCGCTGCTGAGCATGCTGGTCGTGCCCGCGGCCTGGTATCTGCTGCGCCGCCGCGCCCCTTTGTCGTCTGCTGTTTCCAACCCCTCATCCCACCAAGGAGCCACCCCATGAACTTCCTCCATCCCCTTGCCTTCGCACTGATCGCCGGCCTGGCCGGTGCCGTCCAGGCCCAGGCGCCGAAGAGCGAGCCACCGCCCGCGAAGGCGTCCGCGCCGAGCATGTTGACCGATGCGGTGGTCCAGAAGATCGACCCGGCCCGCGGCCTGATCGTGTTGAAGCACGGCGACATCCCCAACCTGGCGATGCCGCCGATGACGATGGGTTTCGATGTGGCCGAGAAGCAGATGCTTGAACAGGTCAAGCCCGGCGACAAGGTCCGGTTTCATGTCGAGGTGGTGAAGGGCAAGCCGACCGTCACGCACCTCGAGGCTGCGCGTTAAGAGGCGCCTGGCTAGGTGCCGAACCGGCCGGCGTCGCCCGGCTGCAGCGCCGCCGCGGCCAGCCCCTGCAGCACGTCGCCCACCACGATCACCGCCGGGCTGGCCAGCCCGGCTTCGGCGATCCGCGTCTGCAGGCCCTGCAGCGTGGTCACGAGGTGGCGCTGGTGCGGCAGGCTCGCGTGCTGCACCACGGCCACGGGCGTGTCGCCCGGGAGGCCGTGCAGCAGTTCGCGCTCGATGTGGCCGGCGCCCGAGACGCCCATGTAGATCACCAGCGTGAGGCGGGCGTTGTGCGCCGTGGCGGCCAGAGCGCGCCAGTCGGTCGGGTCTTCGGCCGCGCCGGCGCCGGTCTTGGCGTGGCCGGTGACGAAGACCACGCCCTGCGCATGGTCGCGGTGGGTGAGCGGCACGCCCAGCGAGGTCACGGCGGCCAGGCCGGCGGTGATGCCGTTGACCACCGCGCATTCGATGCCGGCCTCGCGCAGGTGCTCCACCTCTTCGCCGCCGCGCCCGAAGATGAACGGGTCGCCGCCCTTGAGGCGCACCACGGTCTCGCCTTCGCGCACGGCCGTGATCATGAGCCGCTCGATGAACGCCTGCGGCGTGCTCTTGCAGCCGCCGCGCTTGCCCACGTGCACGATGCGCGCGCCGGGCCGGGCATAGGCCTGGAGCACGGCGTCGTTCACGAGGTCGTCGACCAGCAGCACCGTGGCGGCCTGGATCGCCTTGACGGCCTTGACGGTCAGCAGCTCGGGGTCGCCGGGGCCGGCGCCCACCAGCGTGCAGCGGCCGGTGATGAGGGTGGAGGGGGTGTTCATGCGTGGGAGGCCAGTTCGGTGATGTGCCTGACTTGCGTCGCGATGGCTTCGGGCACGGGAAGCTCGCCGGCCAGCACGCGCCGCGTGTACTCGGCCGTGGTGGCGACGTCGATTTCTTTCGGCAACCCAGGCACGTCGGCGGCGGTGCCGGCGGCCTGGGCCTGGAGTTCGCTGCGCACGCCGCGCACGAAGCCGTCGATCTGCGCGGTGCGGCGCGGGTCGGAGACCACCTCGCCTTCGAGGCCGCGCGAGAGCAGGGCGGTCATGCCCGTGAGCTCGAAGGTTTCGCCCATCGTGCGGGCGTACTCGGGGTGCGTGTAGCTGGCCACCACCACGCAGGGGCCGGTGGTCGGACGCATCAGTTTGACCACGCTGTGGCCGGGGTTGCGCAGGCCCACCACGCGGCGCACGTCGAGCAGGCGCTTGAGCGCAGGGTTCAGCAGCTCGGTCGGGGCAAAGCCCACCTGGCCGGCGGCGATCGGGGTGAGCGTGGTCATCGGGGGCATGTCCAAAGCCGAAAGCACGTTCGATGCCAGTACGCGCGAGGTTTCGCTCGCGCTGCCGTGCACCAGCACCGCCAGGCCTTCGCGGGCCAGCAGCAGCGCCAGGAGCGGCGTGAGCACCGGCAGCTTGCGCGCGCCGTTGTAGCTGGGCAGAACGACCAGCGGGCCGCCGCGGGTCGTCACGGGGTTCAGGCGCGCATGCGTGGCGTCGAGAAAGCCGGCCATCTCCTCGGGCGTTTCGCCCTTGATGCGCATCGCGAGGCAGAAGCCGCCGATTTCCAGGTCGGTGACCGTGCCGTCCAGCACCTGGCCGAACAGGTCGCAGGCCTGCTCGCGCGTGAGCGGACGGGCGCCCCGCGCGCCGCGGCCGATTTCCTTGATGTAGTGGCTGATTCCCATGGGTAGGCGGATTGTCCCGCAACGCTTATGCCGGAATGTGAGTCGGCTTATGCCCCCACGGCCAGTGCTTCGGCCGGGGTGGCCCGCACCATGCGCTTGAGCTCCGGCACGCACGAGCCGCAGTTGGTGCCGCATTTCAGCGCCCCTTGCAGCGCCGCCAGCCGTTCGTCGGCGCTGCCGGTGCAGCGCAGCAGCTCGGCCTCGATGGCGCGGTCGGTCACGTTGAAGCAGGCGCACACCGGCTTGCCGCGCGACTGCACGGCCACCGGCGCGCGGGCGCCCGGCGACAGCAGCAGACGGCCGTAGCTCTGGGCCGGCAGTTCCTCGCGCAGCAGGGTGGCGATCCAGGCTTCGGCGCTGGTGTCGCCGCCCAGCAAAAAGGCCTCGAGCCCGGCGCTGCCGTCGGCACGGCGCACCAGCCGCGCGGCGCGGCGCTGGCCGCGCCGGTGGTCGGCGTAGCGCAGGGTGTCGGCGGTCTGCAGGCCCAGCAGGGCTTCGATTTTCTCGACCAGCGCGGCGTCGGGCGCGTCGTGCGCGGCGGCGCGGAACAGCACGCCGCTGCGTTCTTCTTCGCCGGGCGCGTTGCCCGCGAACGGCACGCAGGTGGCGAAGGGGAACAGCGCCATCAGCGGCTGCAGCGCGCGCTGCGCCGTGAGCGCGTCGCCGGCGGGCAGCCAGGCCATGGCCAGCAGCGACCACGGCAGCTCGGCCTTGAGGATCTTCACGGGCGTGTGCTTGAGCTCGGGCTGCTTCGAGGTCGGGCAGTAGGCTGGCGTGGTGAGCGCGTTGATGCCCGCGAGCCGCACGCCGGTCGACGAACAGCCGCTCAGGTATTCCTCGCCCCAGTGCATGGCGACGAAGGCCTGGCTCATGCCGATCTCGGCGCTGGCGCGCGCGGGCAGCAGGATCGAGCCGCGCTTCGATGTGAGGTGCACCAGGTCGCCCTCGGCGATCTGGCGGCGTGCCATGTCCTGCGCGTTCATCTGCACCACGGGCTCGGACACGTGGCCGAACAGCTTGCCGACCGTGCCGGTGCGGCTCATGCCGTGCCACTGGTCGCGCAGCCGGCCGGTGTTCAGCGAGAAGGGAAAGCGCGCCTCGCGCGCCTCGGCCACGGGCTTGTAGGGCGTGTCGACGAAGCGGGCGCGGCCGTCGGGCGTGGGGAACACGCCGTCTTCGTACAGGCGCACGTGGCCGGTGCGCTCGCCTTCCTTCAGCGGCCATTGCTGCGGGCCGGCGCTCTCGAGCATCGCGTAGCTCAGGCCGGTGATGTCGAGGTCGCGCCCGCGCGTGGATTCGCGGTGCTCGTTCCAGACCGACTCGGCGCTCTCGTACGGGAACAGCGTGAAGCTGCGGCCCAGCTGCGCTTCGAGCCGGCGCGCGAAGGCCACGGCTATCGACCAGTCGTTGCGCGCTTGGCCCGGTGCGGGCACGGCCGGGCGCACGCGCGAGATGCGGCGCTCGCTATTGGTCACGGTGCCTTCCTTCTCGCCCCAGGTGGTGGCGGGCAGCAGCAGGTCGGCGAAGGCGCAGGTGGCGGTGGTGGCGAAGGCTTCCTGCACCACGACGAACTCGGCGCGTTCGAGCGCGCGGCGCACCGTGGCCTGGTCGGGCATCGATTGCGCGGGGTTGGTGCAGGCGATCCACAGCGCGCGGATCTCGCCGTCGGCCGCGGCCTGGAACATCTCCACGGCCGTCTTGCCGGGCTTGTCGGGCACCGAGGGCACGCCCCACAGCGCGGCCACTTCGGCGCGGTGCTCGGGGTTGGCCAGGTCGCGGTGCGCGCTCAGCAGGTTGGCCAGGCCGCCCACCTCGCGCCCGCCCATCGCATTGGGCTGGCCCGTGAGCGAGAACGGGCCCGCGCCGGGCTTGCCGATCTGGCCGGTCGCCAGGTGCAGGTTGATGAGCGCGGCATTCTTCGCCGTGCCGCTGGACGACTGGTTCAGGCCCTGGCAATACAGACTCAGCGTGGCGGGCGAGGTGGCGAACATCCGCGCCGCCGCGAGCAGGTCGTCCTTGGGAATGCCGCACACCTGCGCCACGGTGTCGGGCGTGCAGTCGCGCACCGTGGCCTTGAGCGCGTCGAAGCCGTTCGTGCGGGCCGCGATGTAGGCGGTGTCGGTCCAGCCTTCCCACAGCATCAGGTGCAGCATGCCGTGGAACAGCATGACGTCGGTGCCGGGCTGGATCGGCAGGAACAGGTCGGCGATCTCGACCGTGTCGGTGCGGCGCGGGTCGGCCACGACGATCTTCAGCGCCGGGTTCGCGGCCTTTGCGTCCTCGATGCGGCGAAACAGGATGGGGTGCGCCCACGCCGTGTTGCTGCCCACGATGAACAGGCACTCGGCGTGCTTCAGGTCGTCGTAGCAGGCCGGCGGCGCGTCGGCGCCCAGCGTCTGCTTGTAGCCGGCCACGGCGCTGCTCATGCACAGGCGCGAGTTGGTGTCGATGTTGTTGGTGCCGACCAGGCCCTTGGCCAGCTTGTTGAAGACGTAGTAGTCCTCGGTGAGCAACTGGCCCGACACGTAGAAGCCGACCGCGTCGGGGCCGTGGTCGCGCACCACCTGCGCGAACTTGCCGGCGGCGAGGTCGAGCGCGTGGTCCCACGTCACGGGCGCGGGCGCCTCCTTGCGCACGAGGCGCTGCAGGGGCTGCAGCAGCCGCGTCTGGCGCGTGACGGTCGCGCTGGCCGTGAGGTGCAAGGTCGAGCCCTTGGTGCACAGGCGGCCGAAGTTCGCGGGGTGGTCGGGGTCGCCGCGCACGCCGGTGATCTGGTCGTCCTGCGATTCGATGATGACGCCGCAGCCGACGCCGCAGTATGGGCAGGTGGAGCGCGTCTCCTGGGTCATGCGGGCCTCAACCTTCTTCCGGGGACAGGACCGTCACGGCGGCCAGGCGCTGCGGTCCGGCGACCGGGCGCTCCAGGTCGAGCGCGTGCGTGGCCAGCTCGCCGGCGTCCAGGTGCACCACGCCGTCTTCGAGCTTCACCGCGAACTTCGGCGTGCAGCCTTCGTCGGGCGAGCGGGCGCAGCCGTCGTCCAGGCCGATGGCCCAGTTGTGCAGCGGGCAGGCCACGCTGGTGCCGAACACGATGCCCTGGCTCAGCGGGCCGCCCTTGTGCGGACAGCGGTCGAGCAGCGCAAAGACCTGGTCCTCGGCATTGCGGAACACGGCCACGTCCAGGCCGGCGGGCCGCATCACGCGGCGGGCGCCGAGCACGGGGATGTCGTCGAGGCGGCAGATGGCTTTCCAATCGCTCATGGTGGGGCTCTCTTGTCTTGTCTTGGGGTCGGGCGCGGGTCAGGTCTTGATCTCGGCGTACAGGCCGGTCACGCGGTCCATGATCGCGAGCAGGTTCTCGCTGCTCACGAACACGTCGGACATCAGCGCGGGCGAGGCGCCCGCACCGTCCAGCCGCTGCAGGCCGCGGTTGAAGAACATCCATTGCGCGTCGGCCAGCACCAGCTCCTGGCGGATCTGTGCGGTGGCTTCGGGCGCGTTGCGCAGCAGCTCGAGCGCGGCCAGGAATTCGGTGCGCGCCTTGGCGATCTCGGCGGTGCTGCCGGCCGGGTCGATCTGCATCGCCGCGGCCAGGTAGCACTTGGCCATGCGCTGCGACAGCATGCGCTGGCGCCCCGCGATGTTGACCAGCCGCCCGACCGGCTTGCCCGAGGCGGCCTCGTACTGCGCCGTGCCCTGGTGGGCCAGCGCGAGCACGGCGGCGTCGAGTGCCACGACCCGCGCGGCGGCCTCCCGGCCGGGCGCCGCGTCGGCCAGCTCGGTGCGGAACGCGCGCCAGGCACCGTCCAGCCCGTCGTAGGTGGCGCGCAGCGTTGGCGTGGGCGCAAAGGCCTTGAGCTCGCCGAGCTGGCGCTCGAACAGCGCCACCGAGCGGTCGAGCACCTGCTGCGCGCTGCGCGGTTCCACCTTCTGCACCAGCGCCAGGTAGGCCTTGCTCGCGCGCTGCGACAGCATGCGCTGGCGGCCGGCCTTGTTGATGGCGTCGTTGAGGTCGGCCACCTGCGCGCGGGCGCCCACCGGGGCGAGTGCGGCGAGGGCGGAAGAAGCAATGAAGAGTCGTCGTTTCAAGCGGTCGCTCCGATCACACGCTCAGCGGCGCAAACTGCCGCACGTCCACCGAGGCCTGCGCCGACTCGAACCACGGATCGGGTTCGCCGTCGAGCGCGAACTGCAGCCGCTCCCACAGCGCCTTGCGGCCCTCGGCGTCTTCGAGGATCTTCTTCTTCACGTAGTCCAGGCCCACGCGGCCGATGTAGTGCACGGTGCGCTCCAGGTACCAGCCTTCCTCGCGGTACAGCTGCAGGAAGGCGCCGGCATGTTCCATCACTTCCTCGGCGGTCTTCACCTTCACGAGGAACTGCGCCACCTCGGTCTTGATGCCGCCGTTGCCGCCCACGTACAGCTCCCAGCCCGAGTCGACGCCGATCACGCCCACGTCCTTGATGCCGGCCTCGGCGCAGTTGCGCGGGCAGCCCGACACGGCCAGCTTGACCTTGTGCGGCGAGTACATGGCCCACAGCGCGCGCTCCAGGTCCTTGCCCATCTGCGTGCTGTCCTGCGTGCCGAAGCGGCACCACTCGCTGCCCACGCAGGTCTTCACCGTGCGCAGCGACTTGGCGTACGCAAAGCCGCTGGGCATGCCGATGTCCTTCCACACGCCTTCCAGGTCTTCCTTCTTCACGCCCAGGAGGTCGATGCGCTGGCCGCCCGTGACCTTGACGGTCGGGATCTTGTACTTGTCGGCCGCGTCGGCAATGCGGCGCAGCTCGTCGGGCGTGGTGTGGCCGCCCCACATGCGCGGAATGACGGAGTAGGTGCCGTCCTTCTGGATGTTGGCGTGGCTCCGCTCGTTGATGAAGCGGCTCTGCGGATCGTCCTTCGCCTCCTTCGGCCAGGTGCTGATCAGGTAGTAGTTGACGGCCGGGCGGCAGGTGGCGCAGCCGTTGGGCGTGCGCCAGCCCATGCCGCGGTAGACCGCGTCGTGCGTGAGCCAGTGCTCCTTGCGGATCGCGTCGCGCACGTCCTGGTGGCTCATGTCGGTGCAGCCGCAGATCGCCTTCTTCTTCGGCGTGGCCGAGTAGTCGCCACCCGCGGTGAACATCAGGATCTGCTCGACCAGCCCGGTGCACGAGCCGCAGCTGGCGCTGGCCTTGGTGTGCTTCTTCACCTCGTCGAGTGTGAACAGGCCCTTCTCCTTGATGGCCTTGCAGATGGTGCCCTTGTTCACGCCGTTGCAGCCGCACACCTCGGCATCGTCGGGCATGCTCGCGGCCTTGCTGTGGCCTTCGTGGCCGGTGTCGCCGATGTTCGATTCGCCGAACATCAGCTTGTCGCGGATGTCGTGCACGCTGCGGCCGTCGCGCAGCAGCTTGAAGTACCAGCTGCCGTCCACCGTGTCGCCGTACAGGCAGGCGCCGATCAGCTTGTCGTCCTTGAGCACCAGCTTCTTGTAGACGCCGCCGAAGGGGTCGCTCATCACGATCTCCTCGGTGCCTTCGCCGCCCATGAAATCGCCGGCGCTGAACAGGTCGATGCCCGTGACCTTGAGCTTGGTGGACGTGAGCGAGCCGAGGTAGCGGCCGATGCCAAACAGCGCCAGGTGGTTGGCCGCCACCTTGGCCTGCTCGAACAGCGGTGCGACCAGGCCGTAGGCGATGCCGCGGTGCGCCGCGCATTCGCCCACCGAGTAGATGCGCGCGTCGGTCACGGTCTGCATCGTGTCGGTCACGACGATGCCGCGGTTGCAGTGCAGGCGCATCTTCTCGGCCAGCTCGACGTTGGGGCGGATGCCCACGGCCATCACCACGAGGTCGGCCGCGACCTCGGTGCCGTCCTTGAAGCGGATCGCCTTCACGCGGCCATCGTCGCCACCGACCAGGTCCTGCGTCTGCGCGCCCATGAGGAACTTCAGGCCGCGGTCTTCGAGCGACTTCTGCAGCAGCTTGCCCGCCACGTCGTCCAGCTGGCGCTCCATGAGCCAGGGCATCACGTGCACCACCGTCACGGTCATGCCGCGCAGCATCAGGCCGTTGGCCGCTTCGAGGCCGAGCAGGCCACCGCCGATGACCACCGCGTTCTTGTGCGTGCGCGCGGTCTCGATCATGTAGTCGGTGTCGGCGATGTCGCGGTAGGCGATCACGCCCTTCAGGTCCTTGCCGGGCACGGGCAGCATGAAGGGGTTCGAGCCGGTGCACATCAGCAGGCGGTCGTAGGGCGCTTCGGTGCCGTCCTCCGCGCGCACGATGCGGTTCACGCGGTCGACCTCGACCACCTTCTTGCCGGCGTGCAGCGTGATGTGGTTGTCGCTGTACCACTCCCAGCTGTTGAGCACGATCTCGTCCACCGTCTGCTCGCCCGCGAGCACCGGCGACAGCAGGATGCGGTTGTAGTTGGGGTGCGGCTCGGCGCCGAAGACGGTGATGTCGTACAGGTCGGGTGCGATCTTCAGCAGCTCTTCGAGCGTGCGCACGCCGGCCATGCCGTTGCCGACCATCACGAGTTTCATTTTCTTCATGGGGCGGGACCTTTCAGGGAAATCAACCGAACGACGGCCCGCGGCGCGCGGTCAGAATCGCGCCATGAGCTTTGAAGTGGACATCGGCTACAGCAGCCAGCGCGGGCCGCGCGACGCGAACGAGGACTTCGCCGGCACGGTGCATGCGCCGGCCGGCGACGAGGCACGCGGGCTCATCGCGGCCATTGCCGACGGCGTCTCCAGCGGCGGACGCGGCCGCGAAGCGGCGCAGACCACGGTGATGGGCCTGCTGGCCGACTACTTCGCCACGCCCGCGACCTGGGAGTCGACCGCCGCACTCGACCGTTTGATCGGCGCGCAGAACGGCTGGCTGGCCGACCACAACCGCCGGCGCCAGGGCAAGCAGGAGGGCGCCGGCACGGCGCTCACCACGCTCACCGCGCTGGTGCTGCACGGCCAGAGCTACACGCTGGCCCACGTGGGCGACACGCGCGCCTGGCGCGTGCGCGCCGACGGCGAACCCGCGCAGCTGCTCACGCAGGACCACGCCTTCGACCACCCCGACATGCGCAGCCGGCTCACGCGCGCCATCGGCCTGGACGACCAGGTGCGTGTCGACTACCTGCAGGGCGACGTGCGCGTGGGCGACTGCTTCGTGCTCAGCACCGACGGCGTGCACGGCGTGCTCAAGCCGCAGCAGGTGGCCGCGCTCGCACTGCAGGGCGATGCCGAGGCAGCAAGCGAAGCGCTGGTGCAGGCGGCGCTGGCCGCCGGCACGCGCGACAACGCGACCGCGCTGGTGATCCGCGTCGTGGGGCTGGACGCGCGCCAGCTCGACGACGAACTCGGCGACGGCCGCCGCCTGGCGCCGCCGCCGTGGCTCAAGGTGGGCGACGTGCTCGACGGCTACGTCGTCACCGGCCTGGTGGCCGACACCGGCGTGCACCTGCTGTACCAGGCGCGCCATCCGGTCACGCGCGAACTGGTCGCGCTCAAGACCCTGCACCCCTCGCGCGCCGGTGACCCGCAGGAGCGCGCGATGCTGGCGCACGAGGCCTGGCTGGGTCAGCGCGTGGGGCAGGGCGGCGGCTTCGTGCGCGTGCACGAGCGTGCGCCCGACGCCAGCGCGCTGTACATCGTGTTCGACTGGCACGGCGGGCGCACGCTCGAGCAGATGCGCAAGGACGGCACGCGCGGCACCGTGGCCGAGGTGGTGGCCGCGGCCATCGAGGTGAGCCGCGCGCTCGGCCGGCTGCACCGCCACGGCGTGGTCCACCGCGACATCAAGCCCGGCAACCTGCACCGGGGCGACGACGGGCGCTGGCGCATCCTCGACCTGGGCGTGGCGATCTCGGGCCGCGAGGGCGCGGCGCAGCGCGAGCTGCATGCGGGCACGCCGAGCTACATCAATCCCGAGCAATGGGAAGAAGGCGGCGTGGCCGACGCGGGCAGCGACCTGTTCGCGCTCGGTGCCACGCTCTACCAATGGCTGGGCGGGCACCTGCCCTACGGCGAGATCGAGCCCTACCAGGTGGCGCGCTACCGGCGCGACCCGGTCGCGCTCTCGCGCCTGCGGCCCGACGTGCCCGTGTGGCTCGACCACCTCGTGCGCAAGGCCGTGGCCCGCGATCCGCGCGAACGCTTCGAGACCGCCGAGGAGATGCTGCTCGCGTTGGAGCGCGGCGCCTCGCGCCCCGTGAACGCGCCCGCCGGCACGCCGCTGATCCGCCGCGACCCGCTCGCGCTGTACCAGCTCGCGCTCGGCGTGTCGGTGCTGTTCAACGTGCTGCTCATCGTGTGGCTGCTTTTCTTGCCACGTTGAGCGGGGGCGGGCGAAGAGGCTCATGAACGGGCGGCCTTGCGAACGGGCGAGGGCTTGGCAACCGCAGGGGCTGGCGTGACGCGCGCGCGTCCGCCTTTTTCGGCCCAGGTGCGCGTCCAGCGGATCTGCATCACGCGCATCACGCCCAGCATCGCCAGCGAGAGCGCACCGAAGAACACGAAGCCCCAGGCATAGCTGCCCAGGTACTGCTTCGACAGGCCCATGGCGTTGGGCACCAGGCCGCCGCCGAGGGCGCCGATCTCGCCGATCATCGAGCCGGCCACCGCCGTGCTCGTGGGCCAGCGCAGCGGCACCAGCTGGAACAGCGCGCCGTTGCCCGCGCCCAGCGCGGCGAAGCACACGATCAGCAGCAGCGTGGTGAGCGCCAGCGAGCCCGACGAGAAGCCCACCAGCACGAGGCCCACGGCCACCACCAGCAGCACCACCGTGAGCGTGTTCACGCCGCCCCAGCGGTCGGACAGCCAGCCGCCCACGATGCGCACCGCCGCGCCCATGAAGGCCGCGAGCATCGTCAGCTGGCCCGCCTGCACCTTGCTCACGCCGAACTGGTCGTAGTAGTACGAGGGCAGGAAGGTCGTGAGGCCGATGAAGCCGCCGAAGGTCACGCCGTAGATCAGGCTGAACACCCAGCCGTCTTTCTCGAACAGGCAGGCGATGTGGGCGCGGAAGCTGCCGTGCGGGTCCACGTCCGGCGGCTCCTTGGCGAAGACCACCATCACGACCATCGGGATGAGGATGGCGACCGCGGCCACGCCGTACACCGCCTGCCAGCCCAGCCAGTTGGCCAGCGGCGGCGCCACCAGCACCGACACGGCCGTGCCCACGTTGCCCGCGCCCACCAGGCCCATCGCCAGGCCCTTGTGCTGCGGCGGGAACCAGCCCGAGCCCAGCGACAGCGCCACGCCGAAGCTCGCGCCCGCGATGCCCAGCAGCACGCCCATCGCGAGCAGGTCGTTGAAGCTCTTCACGAAGAAGAAGCCGAACAGCATCGCCACGGCGATGAGGCCCATCTCGACCAGCGTGGCCTTCTTGCGGCCGATGTACTGCGACAGCAGGCCCAGCGGAAAGCGCATGAGCGCGCCGGCGATGATCGGCACCGACAGCATCAGGCCCTTCTGCGCGGGCGAGAGGTTGAAGGTCTCGCCGATGAAGGGCGCCATGGCGCCGTTGAGCACCCAGATGCAGCAGGAGAACGAGAAGTACAGGAAGGCCGCGAACAGGGTCGGACTGTGGCCTGACTGCAAGAAATTCCTGAAACCGGACATGGTGTTCAAAGGTGCAAAAAGCCGCGACGCGACCGGGCAGCGGTCGTGTCGACGGACAGGGGTGGAGTCGGGGTACCGGCGGCGAACGCCGTCGGCATGGGGGTGGGCCCGGCCTGGGGATGGCCGGGTTGGATGCAGGAACCTGCAGCCTCACCAAAGCGGTGCTTCGTTACACCGTGCCCCCTTCGATGCAAGAGGCGTGCCTGCGAATGCAGGCTGGCGTGGCCTATGCTTCCCGGGCCTTGCCACACCTTGCCGCCATGTCCCTTCTCGTCGTCCTTTCCCCTGAACCCGCTGAAGGCGAGCCCTTGCCGGCGTCGCTGCAGCAGTCGATCGATGCCGCGGGCGTCGCGGTGCTCGGGCGCGCGGGCTGCCACACGCTGGTGCAGCGGACGCAGGCGCTTGCACCGTCGATGGTCCTGGTGCATCTGGATGAAACAGAGCCGCAGCTCGACGCGCTGCTCGATGCGCTGGCCCCCTGGGGCGGCGCACCGCCGTGTGCATTGGGCGTGATGAGCGCGCCGCTGGACGGCGCGCAGCATGCGGCGCTCGTGGCCGCGGGCGTGCACGGGTGGGTACCCATCGAGAGCGCCGATGCGCTCGCCGCATTGATCGCGCAGGCGCAGGCCCGTTGGACCCGCGAGGCCGCGCTGCGCACCGAACTCGACGCCCTGCGCACGCGCATGGACGAGCGCAAGTGGGTCGACCGTGCCAAGGGCCTGCTGATGTCCGCGCGCGGCATCGGCGAAGACGAGGCCTTCGGCCTGCTGCGCGGCGCCGCGATGCACGCCAACCTGCGGCTGGGCGAGGTGTCGCGCTCGGTCATCGAGGCCGCGCAGTGGGCCGAGGCGATCAACCGCGCGGGCCAGCTGCGCATGCTCTCGCAGCGGCTGGTGCGCGTGGCGGCGCAGCTCGCGGCCGGCATCGATGCGCAGCGTGCGCGCGTGCTGCGCACGCAGTCGACCGAGCGCGTGCAGCAGACGCTGGATCATCTGACGGCCCTCGAGCTGGGCCCGGCCGGCGTGCAGGCGCTCGGCGAGGTGCAGGCCGCGTGGCTCGCGCTGGCCGCACTGCTGGTTGCCAAGCCCGCGTCGCAGGGGTTGGCTGCGATCGATGCGCGCGGCGAGGCCTTGCTGTCGGCGGCCGAGTCGCTGACGGACGCGCTGGAAGCGTCGGGTGCGCGGCGCGCGCTGCGCATCGTCAACATCTGCGGACGGCAGCGCATGCGCGCACAGCGGCTCGCCAAGGACGCCTTGCTGGCCTCGACGCTCGCGGCCGGTGCCTCGCGCGAACGGCTGCTGCCGACCATGAACGAATTCGAAGCCGCGCTGCTGGAGCTGGAGCGTGCGCCGCTCAGCTCGCCCGAGATCCGCGCCGGGCTGGCGAGCGCGCGCGACGAGTGGCTGCGCCTCGTCGGTGGCGTGCAGGCGCTCGACAGCGCCGAGGGGCGCGCCACGCTGGTGCGTTCCAGCGAGGCGCTCGTGGACACCTTCGAGCGCCTGACCGGTTGGTACGAGCACAGCCTGCAGGTCATCATGTCTTGACGCCCGTGGTGCCGCGCCTGCGGGGTCAGGCCGCGGCCTTCTCCACATGCGCCTGGCGCGTGTAGAGAAAATCGATCACCGCCTTGCGCGCATGCACATAGGCCGGGTCTTCGGCCAATGCGACACGGTTGCGCGGCCGCGCGATGTCCACCGCCAGCACGTCGCCGATGGTGGCGGCCGGGCCGTTGGTGAGCATCACGATGCGGTCGCTCAGCAGCACGGCCTCGTCGACGTCGTGGGTGACCATGACGACCGTGCTGCGCGTCTTCTGCACGATGGCCAGCAGCTCGTCCTGCAGCTTGGCGCGGGTGAGGGCGTCGAGCGCGCCGAAGGGCTCGTCCATCAGCAGCACCTTGGGCTCCATCGACAGCGCCCGCGCGATGCCCACGCGCTGCTTCATGCCGCCCGAGATTTCGCCGGGGCGCTTTTGCGCCGCGGGCGTGAGGCCCACCAGCGCGAGCGCCGCGTCGGTGCGCTCGCGCAGCTGCGCCTTGTTCTCGGTGGCCGCGAACACGCGCTCGACCGCGAGGTACACGTTCTCGAAGCAGGTGAGCCAGGGCAGCAGCGAGTGGTTCTGGAACACCACGGCGCGCTCGGGCCCCGGGCCCTTGATCTCCTTGTTGGCGCACAGCAGCACGCCCTGCGTGGGCGTGGTCAGGCCGGCGATGAGGTTCAGCAGCGTCGACTTGCCGCAGCCCGAGTGTCCGATGAGCGTGACGAACTCGCCCTTGGCCACGTTCAGGTTCACGTCGCGCAGCGCGACGAAGCGGCCCTTGGGGGTCTTGAACGCCTGCTCGACGTTGTGGATCTCGATGTACTTCGAATCGTCGTTCATGACTTCACCTCTTCGAACGTGAATGCGGTGGCGAGCTTGATGAGCGCGAACTCCAGCACCAGGCCGACGATGCCGATCACGAAGATCGCGATGATGATGTTGGCGACGTTGAGGTTGTTCCACTCGTCCCACACCCAGAAGCCGATGCCGACGCCGCCCGTGAGCATCTCGGCCGCGACGATCACCAGCCACGCGGTGCCCACGGCCAGGCGCACGCCGGTGAGCATGTAGGGCAGCACGGCGGGAAAGAGGATCTTGGTGAGGATCTTCCATTCGCTGAGGTTGAGCACCTTGGCCACGTTCATGTAGTCGCTGGGCACGCGCTGCACGCCCACGGCGGTGTTGATGACCATCGGCCAGATCGAGCAGATGAAGATGGTCCAGATCGCGGCCGGGTTGGCGCCCTTGAACACCAAGAGGCCGATGGGCAGCCACGCGAGCGGCGACACCGGGCGCAGCAGGCTGATCAGCGGGTTGAACATGCGCGAGAGGAACTCGAAGCGCCCGATGGCGAAGCCGGCCGGAATGCCGACCGCCGCCGCCAGGCCGAAGCCCAGCGCCACGCGCTGCAGCGACGACAGCACGTTCCAGCCCACGCCTTGGTCGTTCGGCCCCTTGCTGTAGAACGGATCGCTGAACACCGTGAGCGCCTGCTGCCAGGTGGCCAGCGGCGAAGGAAAGCCGGTGGTGCTCTTCATGGCGACGATCTCCCACACCAGCACCAGCAGGCCGAAGCCCAGGAACGGCGGGAGCACGCGCATCCAGAAGGCGCGCAGATCGAGGGGCGTGCGGGTGCGGGGCACGGGTGCCGCCGCAGCGACTGCAACGGTGGGGGCGGGTGCCAGGGGCCTGGACACCACGGGCGCGGTGACCTGCGAGGCCACGGCGTCGAGCGGGGAATGGAAGACAGCGCTGACCATGGTGCGTTTCTCCTCAGACATGGAGCTTGAAAGACTCGGCGTACTTCTTCGGGTCCTTGCCGTCCCAGACGGTGCCGTCGAAGAGCTTGCTGGTGCGCAGCACGTCCTTGGGCACGGGCGTCTGCGTGGCGGCGGCGGCCTGCTTGTAGATGTCGATGCGGTTGATCTCGGTGGCCACCTTCAGGTAGTCGGGGTGCTCCTTCAGCAGGCCCCAGCGCTTGTGCTGCGTGAGGAACCACATGCCGTCCGACAGGTACGGGAAGTTCACGGCGCCGCCGTTGTAGAACTTCATGTGGTTGGGGTCGTCCCAGCTCTTGCCCAGGCCGTTGGTGTAGCGGCCCAGGATGCGCTGGTTGATCGCGTCCACGCTGGTGTTGACGTAGCTCTTGTCAGCAATGGTCTCGGCCATCTTGTTCTTGTTCTGCAGGCCGGTGTCGATCCACTTGCCGGCCTCGAGGATCGCGGCCGTGACGGCGCGCGCGGTGTTCGGGTACTTCTTCGTGAACTCCGCGGTGCAGCCCAGCACCTTCTCGGGGTGGTCCTTCCAGATGTCCTGCGTCGTGATGCCGGTGAAGCCGATGCCGTCCATGATCGCGCGCTGGCCCCAGGGCTCGCCCACGCAGTAGCCGTCCATGTTGCCCACGCGCATGTTGGCCACCATCTGCGGGGGCGGCACGGTGATGTTCTTCACGTCCTTGAACGGGTCGATGCCGGCCGAGGCGAGCCAGTAGTAGAGCCACATGGCGTGCGTGCCGGTGGGGAAGGTGTGGGCGAAGGTGTACTCGCCCTTTTCCTTGGCGATGAGCTTGGCGAGCGAGGCGGCATCGACCGCGCCCTTGTCGGCCAGCTTCTTGGACAGCGTGATGGCCTGGCCGTTGTTGTTCAGGGTCATGAGCACGGCCATGTCCTTCTTCGGGCCGCTCACGCCCAGGTGCATGCCGTAGACCAGGCCGTAGAGCACGTGCGCCATGTCGAGGTCGCCGTTCACGAGCTTGTCGCGCACGCCGGCCCAGCTGGCTTCCTTGCTCGGCACGATCTTCACGCCGTACTTCTTGTCGATGCCCAGCACCGAGGCCATCACCACGCTGGCGCAATCGGTCAGCGGGATGAAGCCGATCTTCACTTCTTCCTTCTCGGGCTTGTCCGAGCCCTGGGCCCAGACGGCGGCACGCAGCGCGGGGTCGATGCCCACGGCGCCGAGGGCGGCGGCCTGCAGCACGCGGCGCCGGCTCAGTTTGGTTTTCAGCAGCAGATCGGACATGGGCGGGGCTCCAGAAGTGAAAGACAAAAACGAAAAGGCGTCCGCACCGCGCAGGGGCTGCTCGTGAACGAGCCCTTGCGGGATGGGGACGCCTTTGTCCGGTTCGGTGGGCCGCACCCGCCGTTGGGTGCAACCTGCCTTTGAGACCTTGCGGTCCCGTGCCAAGGACTACGCAAGCGACGTGCCAGCTCGAACCTGCCGTTGGAAGCTATGGAAAAGATAGCTGGCAGGGCGCGCCGGTGCAGGGGAAAGTTCCAGCCGGCCTGCGAAACTGGGCGACGCACAGTTGTTGTGCGCTGCACCAATCCAAGCGGCCCGGCTCAGCGCCGCGGTGCAGGCTCGAGCGGCAGGTAGTCGGCCATGGCCAGCATCGACTCGGCCACGTCGACGAGGCGGCGCTTCTGGTTCATGGCGGTCTGGCGCAGCATCTTGTGCGCCTCGGCCTCGCTCAGGCGCCGGTGCGCCATCAGGAGGCCCTTGGCGCGCTCGACGATCTTGCGTTCGTTGAGCGAGGCCCGCACGGTGTCGAGTTCGTCGCTCATGGCCTGCAGGCGCTGCGACTGCTCCTGGACCATGTCGAGCACCGAGCGTTCGAGGTGGCGCCCGAGCTGCGCGGGCGTGGCATCCTGCGCCTGCTGGGCATCGTCGAAGAAGAGCGCGCCGCCGGCCTGCGGGGCCAGCGTGCCGAGCAGCTGCCGGTAGGCCGCCAGCTCGCTGCGCGCCTGCGCGGTCTTGTGGTCGCACAGCGCGCGCAGGTCGGCCGAGAGGCGGTTCTCGACCGTCTGCATGGCATCGATGCGCCGCGTGCAGCAGTCGAACCAGGCCTGGCTCAGCAGCGCGTCGGCCGGCACCGAGGTGGCGCCCTTGCGGCGCAGGCGCTCGAGTTCGGCCAGCACGGCGTCCGACTGGCTGTCGTGCCACAGCGTGCGCACCGCGTCGCCCGAGAAATCGATGAAGACCTGGAAGCAGCGCTCCTGCGACTCGATGAGGTGCCGCCATTGCTGGCGCTGCGCCTCGTCGCCACGGCCCAGCGCGAGCGCGGCGGCGCCGAAGGCCCGCTCCTGGCCGGCGAACTCCTTGCCCTGCATGAAGTTGAACATCGCCACCAGCAGGCGCGAGATCTCGGGGTCGGTGGCGCCGTCGGCCGCCTCGAACACCACCGCCAGCAGGCCGGCCACCAGCTTGGCGAAGGCGGCCACGGCCTGCGCCGGCTGGAGTTCGAGCGCGTCGATGCGCCGGCGCAGCGCGGGCAGGGCGTCCAGGCCGGGCAGCACCCAGGCGATGCGGCTGAACAGGCGCGCGCCATGGCCGGCGCCCACCGCGCGGTGGTGCTCGGCCTCGAGCCGGTCGAAGCCGGCGCGCACCTGCTGCTCGAGCGCCAGGCATTCGGCGATCTGCGGGCCGCGCTGGTCGGCAAAGCGCCCGCCGTGCGAGGCCAGGAACACGTTCGACATGCCGCGCTCGCGCTGCAGCGCATGCACGAGCCGCCCGATGGCGCCGACCAGCTCGCTGGTGCGCGCGAGCTGGTCCAGCGCGTCGATCTCGCATCGGCGCGCGGCGATCAGGAAGCTCAGGCCGGAAGTCATTCGTGGGGGCGCGGAAGGGGCGCCTTCCGCTCGTGCAACTTCCGTGCCTTGCTTGCCCCTTCGCGGGCGCCGCCGGCGGGCGGCCCCTACACTCGGCGCCATGCTCTTGTTGGGAATCGAATCATCCTGCGACGAGACCGGCGTGGCGCTGGTCGAGTCGCACGGCGACGCGCTGCCGCTGCTGCGTTCGCACGCGCTGCACAGCCAGATCGCCATGCACCAGGCCTACGGCGGCGTGGTGCCCGAGCTGGCCAGCCGCGACCACATCCGCCGCGTGCTGCCGCTCACCGAAGCCGTCATGGCCGAGGCCGGGCGCTCGCTGGCCGAGATCGACGTGGTGGCCTACACGCGCGGCCCGGGCTTGGCCGGCGCGCTGCTCGTGGGCGCGGGCGTGGCCTGCGCACTGGGCGTGGCGCTGGGCAAGCCGGTGCTGGGCGTGCATCACCTCGAAGGGCATCTGCTGTCGCCGTTCCTCAGTGCCGATCCGCCTGAATTCCCGTTCGTCGCGCTGCTGGTGTCGGGCGGCCACACGCAGCTGATGCGGGTCGACGGCGTGGGGCGTTACGAGCTGCTCGGCGAGACCATCGACGATGCGGCCGGCGAGGCCTTCGACAAGAGCGCCAAGCTCATGGGCCTGCCGTATCCCGGCGGCCCCTGGCTCGCGAAGCTGGCCGAAGGCGGCGACGCCGCGGCCTTCAAGCTGCCGCGACCGCTGCTGCACAGCGGCGACCTCGATTTTTCGTTTGCAGGGCTGAAGACGGCCGTGCTCACGCAGGCCAAGAAGCTCGGCGACCAGCTCGAGGCGCGCAAGGCCGACCTGGCCGCTTCCACGCAGGCGGCGATCGTCGAGGTGCTGCTGAAGAAGTCGCTCGCGGCGCTGGACCAGACCGGCCTGAAGCGGCTGGTGGTGGCCGGCGGCGTGGGGGCCAACAAGAACCTGCGCGAGCAGCTGAACGCGGCCTGCGCCAAGCGCAAGGTGCGCGTGCATTACCCCGAGCTGCACCTGTGCACCGACAACGGCGCCATGATCGCCATGGCGGCGGCGATGCGGCTGCAATCAGGCCTGTCGCAGGCCTCGGAGCGCTATGCCTTCGACGTCAAGCCGCGATGGCCGATGGCATCGCTGATGACGCCCGAGACGCCGCTGCCGGAAACCGCATAGCCGGCTGCGGCCGTGCGCGCCCCAGCGAGGGCAGCGGCAGCACGTCGAGCACGTTGCGCCACAGCTGGCGCCACTCGGGCCAGTCGTGGCCGCCTTCGGTCGTGAACACACGCCCCGGGGGCAGGGCGTCGGCCAGCAGCTTGTGGTTGCTGGCAAAGCGGTCGGCCAGGCCGAAACCCAGGTACAGCGGCGGCAGGTCCTGGGAAGGCTTCGGCGCCAGGTACTGTTGGAAGAAGGGCCAGAGCTTGCGGTCGGGTTCCTCGTCGGGCTGCGGCCCGGTGGGCGCCTGCCAGGCGCGCAGGCCGCCGGCCTTCTTGATTTCCGCACCGAGCACGCGGCGCCCCAGGTAGGGCGCCAGCGCCACGATGCCGTCCACCGAGCCCGGCCGCGCCAGTTCGTGGATCAGCGCGCCGAATCCGCCGATGGAAATGCCGACCAGCCAGATCGAGGTGTAGCCCTTGGCGCGCTGCGGCTCGATGACGTCGGCGTGCAGCCGCTCGCTGAGGGTCTGGTCGTAGTAGTAGGAGACGTCCGCATCGACCAGCAGTGCGTCGGCTGCGAGGTGCCGCTCGCGCACGGCGCTGATGAAACCCTCGCGCTCGAACTCTTCGGGCTTGAGGTAGGCCCCTGGCAGGAAGATCAGGAGCGTGTCGGACCGTTCGTTGTCATTGGCTGACTGCAGGTGCGTTTTCATGGTGCCTTGAGGCACACCCGCTGTCCGCACCGCCCGGGAACTCGATGCGTTTACGAGATGCCCACGAAGAAGAAAGTACTAATAAATCGTCACATCATGTGACGTTATCCGGCACTATTGTGAATACGGCGCTTGTTTAAAGTCAAAACAAGCTGTCACTAACATTTTCTTCGTGGGGGCATCGCCGGGACTAGTTGATCTGCAAGTTCGAAACCTGGCTTGCCGGCACCAGCTTGCCGAGCTTCAGGGTCAGCACGCCGTTCTCCAGCTTGGCTTCGCTGGTGGCCAGGTCGATGGCTTGCGGCAGCTCGTAGGCGAGCTTGATCTGTCGCTTGGCTTCGGCCTTGCTTTCGATGCGGACCACGGCGCCTTCGATGGCCACCGACAGGTCTTCACGCGACAGGCCGGGCACGTCCAGCGACAGGGTCCAGCTCTTGTCGTCCTGCTCGACCAGAGGCGAGCGGCGGGCGCCGGCAAAAGCCTCGTTCACGAAGCGCTCGAAAGCGCGGTCGTGGGCACGGGGAGCGAAATGCGCGCGGTGGGTGGGGGTGAAGAACATGGCGAAAACTCCAGGGTGAATGAACACAATGGGGACATGGAATGTGTGTCCCTTACACTGCGCGGCCTTTCCATCGTGAGTGCCGCTTGACACCTCATCTAGGCGCATCGGCACGCGTTTCAAGACAATGAAAACCCCCTTTATTTGGCGCCGCCAGGCCTTGAAATTCGCAGCGGCGGCGCTATGCGCGACCCCGTTCGCCGGCCTGGCCCAGGCCCCGCAACCCGCCCCCATCCGGCTGGCGCTCATCGAGAGCATGAGCGGCCCGTTTGCCAACACCGGCGAGGCCGTGTTCCGCAACCTGCAGTGGGCCGTGGAGCGCGTGAACGCGCGCGGCGGCGTGAAGCTGGCCGGCGGCGCGCGGCCGCTGCAACTGGACCGCTACGACAGCAAGGGCCAGAACGAAGAGGCGCTGTCGGCGCTGCGCGCGGCCATGGACGACGGCACCCGCATCGTGCTGCAGGGCAACTCGTCGGTGACGGCGGCGGCGCTGATCGACGCCATCGACAAGAACAACGAGCGCGACCCGTCGCGCCGCGCGATCTTCCTGAACTACTCGGCCGTCGATCCGGTGCTGACCAACGAGCGCTGCAGCTTCTGGCACTTCCGCTTCGACGCCCATGCCGACATGCGCGTGGCCGCGCTGATGGACGTGGTCAAGGACGACGCGGCGCTCAAGCGCGTCTACCTGATCGGCCAGGACTACAGCTTCGGCCAGGCCGTGCTGCGCGAGTCGCGCCGCCAGCTGGGCGTGCAGCGCCCCGACGTGGAAATCGTCGGCGACGAGCTGCACCCCATGGGCAAGGTGAAGGACTTCGCGCCCTACGCCACCAAGATCCTCGCCAGCGGCGCGCAGGCGGTGGTCACTGGCAACTGGGGCAACGACCTCACGCTGCTCGTGAAGGCCGCGCGCGAAGCCGGCTTCAACGGCAGCTTCTACACCTTCTACGGCAATGCGCTGGGCGCGCCGGCCGCCATCGGCGACGCGGGCATCGGCCGCGTGGTCGCCGTGGCCGACTGGCTGCCGAACGTGCAGACGCCGCAGTCCGAAGCCTTCTATCGCGCCTTCCGCACGCGCTTTCCGCGCCCGGCCGACGACTACGTGCACATGCGCATGCAGCTGTTGGTCGAGTCGCTCGCGCAGGCGCTGGAACGCGCGGGCAGCACCGAGGCCGTGCCGCTGGCGCGCGCACTGGAGCAGGCCGACGTGAGCCTGTACGGCCAGCGCGGGCGCATGCGCGCGGCCGACCACCAGTTCCAGCAGCAACTTGTAGTGGGCGTGATGGACAAGCAGGGCAAGCCCGGCGTGCAGTTCGACGTCGAGGGCTCGGGCTACGGCTTTCGCGTGATCAAGACGATCGCGCCCGAACGCGCCGAGCAGCCCACCTCTTGCAAGATGAAGCGCCCCTGAGGTGCATGACCCCGACAGCACAGGAACCCCCCGACATGCGTGAAGCCATCCACCACCTCGAAGCCTCGAAGATCCGCGAAGTCGCCAATGCCGGCATGGGCCGCGACGACGTGCTCGCCTTCTGGTTCGGCGAGAGCGACGAGGTCACTCCCGAGGTGATCCGCCAGGCGGCCATCGAATCGCTGCAGCGCGGCGAAACCTTCTACGCGCACAACCTCGGCTTGCCCGAACTGCGCGAAGCCATCGCGCGCTACACCAGCCGCCTGCACCCGACGGTCGACGCCTCGCGCATCGCCGTCACCTCGGGCGGCGTGAGCGCGCTGATGCTTGCGGTGCAGGCGCTGGTCGACGCGGGCGACGACGTGGTCGCGGTCACGCCCGTGTGGCCCAACCTCACGGCGCAGCCGGCGATCATGGGCGCGCAGGTGCGCACCGTGCCGCTGGTGCCGGTGAACGGCCAGTGGACGCTCGACCTGCCCGCCTTGCGCACGGCGGTCACGCCGAAGACGAAGCTGCTGATCGTCAACGCGCCGAACAACCCCACGGGCTGGACGATGACGCGCGACGAGCAGCAGGCCGTGCTCGACCATTGCCGCGAAACCGGCACCTGGATCCTGGCCGACGAGGTGTACGAGCGCCTGTACTTCGAGCCCACGCCGAATGGCTGTGCGCCGAGCTTCCTCGACATCTCGACGCCCGATGACCGCCTGGTCGTGACGCACAGCTTCTCGAAGAGCTTCCTCATGACCGGCTGGCGCCTCGGCTGGCTGGTGCTGCCGCCGGCGATGGTCGACGGCATCGGCAAGCTGATCGAGTTCAACACCTCGTGCGCCAGCGTGTTCACGCAGCGCGCCGCCATCGCGGCGCTGGAGCACACGGCCGACATCACGCCGCGCGTGGTCGCGCACCTGAAGCAGTGCCGCGACACGCTGGTGCCACTGCTGGCGGCCGTGCCGGGCGTGCAGGTGGCGCCGGCCAAGGGCGGCATGTACGCCTTCTTCCGGCTCGAAGGCTTTGGCGATTCGCTCGAGCTCGCCAAGCGCCTGGTCGCCGAAGCCGGCCTGGGGCTCGCGCCGGGCAACGCCTTCGCGCCCGAGGCGCAGGGCTGGCTGCGCTGGTGCTTCGCGTCGAAAGACCCGCAGCGGCTGGTGCAGGGCGTCGAGCGGCTGCGCGGCTGGCTGGCGAAGCAGGCGCGCTGAGGTTTTCCGGCATGGCGTCGCCGTCGAGCTCCGCGCCTGTCGATGCCGTGCGCATCCGCGGCTCGGCGCTGCCGGGCCTGCAGGCGATCGCGGCCGAATCGAAGCGCAGCTTTCCGCGCCACATGCACGACGTGTTCGGCATCGGCGTGATGGACCGCGGCGGACAGCGCTCGGCCAGCGGGCGTGGCGCGGTCGAGGCGGTGCGCGGCGATGTCATCACGGTGAATCCGGGCGAGGTGCACGACGGTGTCGCGATGCGCGGCGAAGCGCGGGCGTGGCGCATGCTGCATCTGGCGCCCGCGCTGCTGTCGGACGGGGTGCCGACGGGGTTCGAGTTGACGCGGCCGGTCTTGAGCGATCCGGCGCTGCGGCTGGGCTTCGACCGACTGTTCGCGGCCGTCGTTGACGGCGACGACGCGCTGGCGCTGGAGCAGGGCGTGCTGCAGCTGCTGCGCGATGCGCCTGGCGCGCGGGCCCCGGAATCGCCGAAACGCGTGGCACCGGAAGCGATGGAGCGTGCGCGTGCACGCATCGCCGACGATTGCCTCCACGTGCCCACGCTCGCCGAACTTGCACGCGAGGCCGGTCTGAGCCGCTACCAGCTGCTGCGCGGCTTTGCTGCCGCCTTCGGGCTGCCGCCGCATGCCTGGCTGCAGCAGTGCCGGCTGTCGCGTGCCCGCCGGCTGATCGCGCAGGGCAGGGCGCTGGCCGATGCCGCGGCCGGCGCGGGCTTCTCTGACCAGAGCCACATGACGCGGGCTTTCGTGCGCTTCCTGGGGTTCACGCCCGGGGCGTACGCGGCGGCGCGCTAGCTCGATTCCTGCAATTTCGTTCAAGACCGCCGCGCCCGTGGCGGGAGACGCTCGCGCTTTCTGCAAAATGGAAGGCGATCAGCATGTCGGAACGAAGCAAGGGAATGTGGCTGTGCGCGCTCGCGATGGTCACGGTCGGCAGCACGGTGGTCGCGAGCAAGCTCATCGCCAGCGGCTTGCCGCCGTTCACGGCGACCGCGCTGCGCTTTGCGCTGGCGCTGCCCGTGTTCGTGGCGCTGATGGGGTTCCTGCGCGTGCGCTGGCCGCACCCGGACCGCCACGACGCCTTGCTACTGCTGGGCCAGGCGGCGGCGGGCAGCGTGGGCTACACGGTGCTGCTGATCCTGGGCGTGCGCTGGGCACCGGCCGCCGATGCGGGCGTGGTGACCGGCACGCTGCCGGCCATGGCCGCGCTGGTGGCCGTGCTGGCGCTGCGCGAGCGGCCGGGGCGCTACCTGGTGGGCGGGATCGTGCTCGCGAGCCTGGGCGTGCTGGCGATCACGCTGCGTCCGGGCGACGGAGGTGGCGAGCGCACGTCGACCGCGCTGCTCGGCAACCTGCTGGTGCTGGGGGCGGTGGCGCTCGAGTCGCTGTTCATCCTGCTCAACAAGCGGCTGCGCGTGCCGCTGGCGCCGCTCGTGCAATCGACCGCGATGGTCGCGCTGGGGCTGCTGCTGTCCGTGGTTCCTGCGCTGCTGGAGCGCGCCTGGCTTCAGCCGGTGCCGGCCGAGGCGCTGGCCGGGGTGGCCTACTACGCGCTGGTGCCGACGGTGGCGGGCTTCCTGCTCTGGTACGCGGGCGCCGCCCGGCTGCGGGGCGCCGAGGCGGCGCTGTTCACGGCGCTGATGCCGGTGTCGGCGCTGGTCTTGGCGGCGTGGTGGCTGGGGG